>CBDVAK010000252.1:0-5251 GCA_965371945.1 uncultured Candidatus Competibacteraceae bacterium | reverse complement strand
GGCCAGAAGATCGCCGCCAACCCTGGCAGCATGCTGTGCCAAATCTTCTGCTTCAATGGTTTCAAGAACGCACAGTGCCGCGCTGGCCGAAACCGGATTGCCATGCAGTGTCTGCATCGAAAAGGAAGATCGGAAGTCGAGGATCTCGGCCGGCCCGACGATCGCAGACACCGGCAGCCCGCCACCCAAACCTTTTCCGAAAACAACGATATCCGGAACAAAGCCTTCATGCTGAAAGCAATGCAGCCGCCCGGTTCGGGCGAGTCCAACCTTGACCTCGTCGCACACCGTCAAAATGCCATGGCGAGCGCATAGTTCGGCGAGCTTTGCCAGGAATCCCGGCGGTGGCACGATCAGGCCACCGTCGGCCTGGATCGGCTCGATGAAAAATGCCGCCACCTCGTTACCGGCGCAGGTGGTCGTGAACAGGTCCTTGATGTGAGCCAACACTTCGTCGCCCGAGGGGTCGTCCGCATAGGGCCGGTAAGGATCTGGATACGGCACCAGCGTCAAACCCTCGGCTTTGGTCACGGCCTCTTGCGCCGAATGACCCGACACCGCCATCGATCCCGACGTGCCACCATGATAAGCGCCGGTGAAGGCTATGATGCGTTTGCGCCCTGTGGCCGCGACGACCGCGCGGGCCACCGTCTCGTTGGCATCTGACCCTGAATGACCAAGCCACACCCGGCGATCGCCGTTTCCAGGCGTGATACTAAGTAGCTTTTCCGCCAAAAGCACCGCGGGTTCGCTTGCGGCAGACAGGATGCTGGCGCCAGCCTGCCGCTGCAGCGAACCCGCAACAGCGCGCGAAAGCGCAGGATGGCCGTGACCAAGACTGACCGAACCCCAGGAGGCAGACAAATCGAGCAACTCACGGCCGGTTTCGTCATATAGGCAGGCCCCAGCGCCGCGCGTGACGGCCAGGGGGAAAAATCTCAGGTTTTGCAGTTTGGCGAGCGCCGCATTGTCACGTTGATACAGCGATTGTTGCATGCTTCCGTATACCTTCTTCACAAGCTACATGGATTCCGGCTTCCGAATACCCTTTACAGAGAGCAATCGCCTTGCTGGCATATGATTATAGACTCGCCAAAGCTATCCGGTGAGGTTGAAGCACCCGCGAGGCTTCCCTCGCTGAGTTGGATATCGGCCCTGGTGCCGCAGCGAGTTGATCAGTATCGGAACACGCCATGTTACGAAATTTTGTCCAGCAGACGCCCGGCAGTCATATGCCAGGCTATACCCACATTGCGTAGGGCGTAAAACGCGAACGGCGACAGTTTTTCACGTGGCATCGGAACATCTTCACCGGCTACCAGCTCAGCAAGCTGTTTGCCCATCATCGTACCCATCGCAACGCCGCGGCCGTTATAGCCCATTCCTGCATAGGCATTGTCACCAAGTTCGACAAGGTGTGGCACATGACTTTTGGTTATCGCCACCAGCCCGCCCCACTCGAATTCCCATTCGATCTCCTTGAGTTGAGGAAATATTCTACAGGCCTCTTTTTGTAAATGCCGTGTATCCGCGTGTTGCCGGGTGGGCGACAACGGGCGGCCTCGCCCGCCGATTTGAAAGCGATTGGTTTCGTCGATTCGACAGTAGATCATCGCACGCCGTGAATCAGACAAATGATGGCCATGGGGCAAGACGGAGCGCAAGACATGCTCCGGTAGCGGGCGACTGGCCACCTGCAGGCTGGCGACCGGCACAATCTGCTTTTTCAAACCCGACCACAGCTCGTCCGTGTACCCGTTGGTAGCGACAAGCATGAATTGCGCGCTGACGCTTTGACCGTTCTGCGTAGTAACGCGCCAGTCTCCATTCACTCGTTCTACCCGCCTTGCCCGACTTTGCGTGAACAATTCTGCCCCAGCCTGTGCAGCGGCCCGCGCCAGACCATAGCAATATGACAGTGGCTGCAGGCTTCCTCCCCGGGCGTCTTCCATGCCGCCATGAAAGAAAGTACTGCCCATGAGTTCGTGCGTCTCCTTTTCATTTTTCAAACTGACCGGCGCACCTCTTGCGCCCCATTCACGCACCCATTGTTCGACTTCCTTGTTTCCACGAGCACCGTACGCAGCACGAAAATAGGGTGCCCGTCGTGGGGCACAATCAATTCCATGGCGATCGATCAGATCGAAAACCAGATCACACGCCCCATCGATCATGGCGCATACACGTTTACCACGGTCGCGGCCGTATAGCGTCTCGATCTCAGATGGCATCATTTTCCAACCCGGATTGACCTGCCCGCCGTTACGTCCGGATGCACCCCACGCAATCTCATGGGCTTCAAGCAGCACAACCGAATTCCCCAGTTCGCCTAAATGAAGCGCACTGGAGAGGCCGGTAATCCCACCTCCGACGATCACTACATCAACCTCTCGGTTTTCACACAACCGTGGGTGCTGAGGCTTTTCAGCGGTGGTTGCCTGCCACAAGGAGTGCCGAAACCCACTTTCCTCACTGTTCATTTGCGCCCCCTTCAAATGGACATTGTCGGCTTGACACGGTTCCCGGTCATGCCTGAAGACCAGCGAGCGTGGCGACACCGGCGAGAATTATCGCGATGCCTGACCACTGCGCCCACGAGATGGTTTCATGGATGAAAACCCGCGCCAGCACCACGGTTACCGCAGAAAAGCTCGATGCCAGCACCGCAGTCGCCGCCGAGCCCGCACCCTGACTTCCGGCCACCACAGCCACCAGCGCGCTGCCATCCAGCACTCCCTGGGCCCCTAGAAGCGGCCACCAACGCAGGGGGATGCGCGGAAGCTCACGGCGAGCCCCAAGCAACAGGATGCAACAGGCGAGGCTTAGCCAGCGGCCCAGAAAGACCGCCTGGACGTCGCCATAGATGGCCCCGGCTTCCTGCCCCGCGGCTACGGTCACGGCAAACGAAAAGGATGCGCCCAGGGAAATCATCACCGTGCTGCGAAGCTGAGCGCGCGTGTAGTGGCCGTCGGTTTCATAGTGCTTCGCCGAACGCGCCACCACCAACACACCCACCATGACTGCCATCATGGCCAGCCACTCGAGCGCCGTCGGACGCACGCCCAGCGCCAGGGCGAGGAGGATGTTGAAAGCCGGAAAGGTGCCTGCGATAGGCGCGGCGACAGTCACCGGGCCACGCACCAGTCCCTGGTAAAGCAGCAAGGTTGCCAGCGTCAATCCAACACCCATCAACAACACCTGCCACCAACCTGCCATTGATCGGGCGATGGAGAGATCCATAACCAGCACAATGCCGGTCAGGACCAATGCGCTCGCGGCCAGCATGCCGAACAGCGCACTGACGTGGCCCAGCGCCCTGCCGGTGAATCGCGCGATGAAGTCCGCGCTACCCCAGGAAACCGCCGCCAGAACACCGCCCAGAACCGCGTTCATGTGCAGACCTTCATTAGCATCCAATCACCTCTTCGTGGTGGGATTCACGCCCGCCTGCGAACCCAGCTTGTCATTTCTTGCATCTTGACAGCAATTATCCTGAGCATCATGATGTTTTCCATGCGAACAACAGTCACCTTGGACGCTGAAGCCGAGCGCCTGCTCAAGGAAGCGATGCGCCGCCGTGGACAATCCTTCAAGGTGGTGCTCAATCAAGCCGTAGTCCGGGGTCTCGCGGACCTTGAGGTCGGTGGCGATGAGCTGCCCTTCGAGTTGGAGAGCTCGCCGATGCGCATGCTGGCTGGCCATGACCCGGCTCACCTCAATCAGCTTAACGATGATCTCGAAGCCCAGACCTTTGCAGGCCTCACCGCGCGGCTAGAGGAGCAGTTGGGCAGGCGGTGATCATTCCGGACGCCAACCTGCTGCTCTACGCATACGACTCTGAAAGTACATTCTTCGAACCCGCGCGAGACTGGTGGACCGAGTGTCTGAACGGAACTCAACCGGTGGGCCTCTGCCACGCGGTCGTCTTCGCATTCATGCGGATCAGCACCAATCCCCGTGTGTACGCAAATCCCATCTCTCTCGGCGCAGCCTCAAGACATGTGGAAACATGGTACCAACGACGTGTCACCCGTACTCTGCTTGCCGAAGAGGGTCACCACATTGCGGTACTCGAGCTATTGCAGGCAGCGGGGTCGGCTGGTGCCAACCTGGTGACCGATGCCCAGATCGCGGCCATCGCACTCGCACACCGGGGCGAGGTTCATACGGCCGATCAGGATTTCCGGCGTTTCCCCGGCGTGAGATGCCGCTATCCCTTGCAGGCATAAGCGGCTGTGAACAGATCACCAGACCATGCCTGTTCGATAGACATGGCGGGATATCACCAAGGTAGGTGGTGGACTGCTACCTTCCTACTTCCGTCCGGGTCGCAACCGATCGGATTGGCGGGTTCGCCAGGGGCAAACCGGTGGAAGCAAAGGTATGCGCAATGGGAGACCCCAAACCTGGAACTCTAGAAGGACATGCTACACTTAGTCCTCTGTATCTAGCTAAGCGCTTCCGGAGTACTCCATTGTTGCAAGTCAATATTCACGACGCCAAGACGCAGCTATCAAAGCTCATCAAACAGGTCTGCCAAGGCGAAGAAGTCATCATCGCCAAGGCTGGTAAGCCTGTGGCACGGCTGACAGCCTTTGAGCCGCTTCCGCGCGATCGCAAATTCGGTGTGATGCGAGGGAAAGCGCACGTCGATCAACGATTCTTCGAGCCCTTGCCGGAAGAAGAGATTCAGGACTGGGAGTAGGTCGTGAAGCTTCTTCTCGACACGCATGCCCTGCTCTGGTGGCTGGACGGCGACGAGCGGCTTTCCGACTCCGCCAGATCCGCGATCGACGACAACTCGACGCGAGTATTCGTCAGCGCCGCCTCCGCTTGGGAAATTGCTACCAAGGTCCGAATCGGCAAACTGCCGGGTGCCATCGAGGTCGCGGAGCGGTTTTCCGAGATCATTGGCAACCAGGACTTCGAGGCACTGGCAATATCCGTCGAGCATGCCCGGCAAGCTGGACTCCTACCGGGTGAGCATCGTGACCCCTTCGACCGCATGCTCATCGCACAATCCCAAATCGAGGGACTCACCCTGGTGAGCAACGAAACGTTGTTTAGTCGTTTCGGCATCAGACGTCTTTGGTGATCCTTGATCCAGACGGCGGCAGGATGGCGTCTCAGGTATCAAGGTGAAACAGACACCGAAAGTCGGACCGGCTGATAAGTTGAGACGCGCATTCCGTTCAGGTACCGCCCCCATACCACCCTTATTGGCAGGGAGGCGAGTGACGCGGGGAAGGTC
>CBDVAK010000251.1:0-5266 GCA_965371945.1 uncultured Candidatus Competibacteraceae bacterium | reverse complement strand
CTGTTCTCGGACAGCCTCCTAGCTGCGTTCCGGCGGGACCAGATCATCGGCAGGGCTATCCTGGCCACCGTTGACATCCGTCGCTAAATCGGCGGGACTCTGCTCGCCGGATGTCCCGTCCTCGTCCGCCTTGGCAGCGAGTTTGGCCTGTCTTTTTGCCTCGCGCTTGGCCGCCTTGGCCTTGGCGCGGTTGTTACGCTCAAATGCATAGTTAGGCTTTCGTGCCATGGATCCCTCACTCGATTTGTTCCAGTGCCTGGAATGCGTTCGGTAAAAGACGACTGCACGGACCGTGCAGTCGCCACCTCGTTGGCAGGCCCGCTGCTAGTCGACGAGCTTTACGTTGTCGGCAGAGGATTTGCCGTTGTTGCCGGGAACGACCTCGAACTCGATCTTCTGGCCTTCATTCAGCGTACCGATGCCGGCACGCTCCAAAGCGGAAATATGGATGAAGACATCCTTGCTGCCATCGTTCGGCTCGACAAAACCGTAGCCTTTACTGGGGTTGAACCACTTTACAGTTCCTACAGCCATTCTGTTCTCCAAAGTGTTGATTTCGTTCTTGCCGTGCCGATCTCAGGTCATCTCGGGGCACGCAGAACTATTACGTGGTGGCGGGCTAAGCGTACGCAGTATTTGGCTAGTCTTTGGGAAATCGCCGAGGAAATCGAGCACAGGACCTGGGTACTCTCTTCTATTCACTTGGACCGGCCCACAAACAGTGTGACGCGATCGGACAACCAATCCACCAATACGCCTACGCCGGCAAGTTTCAGCGTTTTGGTCGATGGCGTCAAGGTGGTCGATGAATTGCTCCTTGATTCTTGCAAGCAGGCACCTATTCTTCATTAGTGCACAAACCAGCCAGGCGACAGCATCTGGGAGAGTGCCATGAGCAATGGACGCAGCGGATCTGGTCCTAACGGCCCGACCGGTACCGGACGTACCCGTCCGGGCTTTACGGATCGCAAATTGCCAGCCTTGCCTCGGCGGCGCGTTCGACGCCCCATTCGCCCGCGCAAGCCCAAGGTAACAGGCAACCTGTTCGATCAGGGCCGCAGGGGTGACGCGGTGGTCAGACCGGAAGATCTGCTGGCTCTGCGTATTGAGCGTCGAAATCTGGAGATCGTGCCGGGCTCTCCCCCGCGACTCGTCAAGTCCGGCAACGGCGCCAGCTATCTGATCCTGCATTTTCCGCCTCAGGCGATCACCGAGCGGACCTTCTTCGAGGCCGCAGCGCCCGGGACCACGAACCCCGAAGCCAACCACCCGAATCGCAATGTGGAACCAAAGCCGGAACCCGGTGGCAGCGAGAGTCCAACCGGACCACCGATACGCGCCCGGACGGCGGGAGAATCCCGTATCGCCTTTCAGGTACCCAACGACTTCGACATTCCGTACACGCTGAGCAGCGTACTCGATGCATGTCAAGAACTCGCCCTGCGGGTACCGAGGAACGCCCGGCCACCCGCCAGGCGCCGCATCGTCGCCGGCATAGACAGGCTCCTGCGCACCGGTTCGTTGAGGGGGTTGACGCCAGCGCGGCGCGCGGCGCTGGCGACCTACATCGCCCGCAGCATGCGGATCGCGACGCTGCCCGGTGGCGAAGCCACGCTTCGGGTTCGCCAGTTTTCCGCTGGTCCGGAGCTGAAACCGCTGCCTTCGCGCAAGATCATCCGCACAAGAGACATCAGCCGGCTGGCACGACCGCCACGACCGGGGTTGCCGTCGTCTCTGGAGACCGCGATCGAATTGCCCTGGCGGCTGATCGTCTCGCCACATGCTGAGGAAAGCTGGCGCCACGCATCCACACCCGTCACCTCTCCGGCTACCGGACATACTGAGTTGTGGCACTCACGGCTGGTTGCGCCGGATAAGGACGGGAACGTCATCGAGCCCCCCTCACCCGATCCACGGCGCACCATTCGGGCGGTCTGGGCGCTTACCGGGGAAGGCTCAGCGAAACGGATGCAGAAAGCCTGGCCCGACACAGCGGACCTTCCCGGACACGACACACGCCCGTTCAGGATGCCTCTGGATGATCGGGACCGCTTCGAATTTGTCCACCTTTCATCGAACTTCTCGGTTTCGGGATATACACCCGAGCCGGTAGCCACCGAACTATTGATGCTGTCCGCCCTCGGCGGATGGCTGGATTCCCGCGGAGCCTGGGATCCGCCCGGGCTATCGGTCGAGGAGTGGGTGCACCGGGCGAGCATGGCAAGGGACCACTACGTCCGTGTCGTCTACCGGGGATTTCTGTATCCGTTCGGTCACCGTGTCTCGCTGGTCAAAGTCAGCGAACGTAAGTTCCACAACGGCAAACAGACCGTCGAACAAAGGAGCGGAAACCCTGCCTATCTTCGCCAGCGGCTGTTCATTGTCATCCGCGAACGCGAACGCCGCTTTGACCGGGCCATCTACAACACCCTGCGGGATTCGGCCAATACACGACGGTTCGCCCGCCAACTCCCCTTCTCCAGCGTGCGGATTCTGACCCAGGTCACACCGAATCTCGATCAACCAAACAGCCAGGTGTCCTTGATCGGTGGCTTCGGCCAGAGCATGTTCTGGCCCGCGGTCAACGGGACGCCATTTGCCTTTCAGTGCGTCGCCAGCGATCTCGATGGACGCCGCGTTGCTTTCGAACTACCGATGATCTTCATGGACAACACGATGGGTTGTCCCCGCATCCAGAATCCGACGACTCTCAAGCTTGATCCCAACTGGTCGGCGGCTGAGACGAATGCCGTGCTGGCACGTGACGAGTTCGCTGCGCGCCAGGATCCAGGCACGCCCGGCCGGCGTTTCGCGGCACTCAAGCAGCAGCGGGTCGCACTGGCTACCAGCCTGAAGCCCGGAGACACCACCGTGCAGGCCGACACCATCGAATTTGGTGGCGAGGTGGAATCCGGCAACGCATCCCTGCGAATCGCCAGCGAAGACCTTTCACGACCGGTGTTTTTCCCCAAGATCGCATCTGTCGAAGCACGCATCGGCGCGTTGTCTCACCTTACGGGCAGTTCGAAGAACAACAAACTGACCTGGAACACGTACTACCTGCAACATGGCTTTGATGGCTCCGGAGCAAACAAGGGCGAGGTTTTTGTCTCGGTAGCCGATCAGCCAAACATGGCCATGCTCGATTTCTCCGCCCAAGGAGACCGTTCAGGCGGCTTCCTGCAACCCAACCTGAAACCCAGCGCACTCTCGCGCCTGGCCGGTCCGGTAATGGGCGACGTCGGCGAGTTCATTCAGGGCAACATTCCCACAGGCGGCGGGTTCCCGAAAGGCGACCAGTTCCCGTCTTCGATCGGCGATCTGCCCCTGCCGTTACTGTTTGGCTGCATCCCGCTCGGAGAACTCATAGCCTCCGTTACCAAGCTGGACAAGAACCCGGATCGCGTACCAAAGTTCGTGAGCGAGGCGAGCACGCGGCTCGAGGATTTCATCAACACACTGGGCCGGCTGTACGGATTCGCAACCCAAATCGCCGCGCAATCAGGCAATGTCGGCGCCGGGGCCATCGCGGCTTTTGCATCGACTCAGGCAGACCTCCTGCAACAGGCCAGTGCCTATGCCACAGCCCAGGTGGCGCCGGTGCAGGCGGCTGCAAACCTGGTGACCGCGGCAATCAACGACGTAGTCACCAAGGTCGCCGCTTTCAAGGACTTGCCAATCGATGTGGCCTCGACGGCGACCGAGCTGGCTGATCTGCCGGCTTCCGTGGCTGGGGCACGGTCCACCATCGCCGCTCTGATCACCGCCACGAACACGCCGGTGGCGGGCGTACAGCTTCCCTCAGGCTTCCGCCAGTCACTGTTGTCCTACGCACAACAGGTAGACGGGTTCCTCGCTGACCTCGAAAAACTCCCGGCACTCATCGGTCATGCCAAGACCCTGTTCGATGCCCTGGACGACATCGTCGGCCAGCCTGACCAGATCGCATCGCTTTTCTCTGACCCAGACGAACTGCGGACCCGCGTCCTGGCGCTCGCGGCTGCGATCGATCCGTTGAGATCTGCCCTTGAAGACTTTCAACTGCTCGACGGTGCCCCAGCCAGGGTCGTTCTTGCCGCGCTGTCAGCGGTTGAACAGATTCTGGGCAGTGTCGCTGATTTGCTCAAGCTCGTGGATATGCTGACCGGGGACGAACTGACGATCCGGTTCGACTGGAATCCCGCGATCGATAGCTGGTGGCTGCCCGGCGCCAACCCCGCCAGTGATGATCCCATCTTCAGGGCCAACGACAAGCGCGGCTTGCTCGTTGCGGTCGAGGCGATGGTCAAAAAAAGCGGTTCCAGTTCGCCGAAGGTCAGCGTCGTGTGTGGCCTCAAGCAGTTCGACCTGGTGCTGATCGCCCCGGCCAGCTTTCTCGAACTGAACTTCGAGAAGATCGAGTTTCGCATCGACAGTGCCGCCAAGATGGATGTCGATGTGCTGCTGTCGGACATCAAGTTCGTCGGACCGTTGAGCTTTGTCGAAACCTTACGGGATCTGATCCCGCTCGACGGCTTCTCGGACCCACCGTATCTCGACATCAGTGCCAAGGGCATCGACGCCGGGTTCAACGTCGGCCTGCCGAGTGTGTCCATCGGCGTGCTGAGTCTGAACAACCTGAGCCTGGGTGCCGGTTTTACGGTGCCTTTTATCGGCCAGCCGTTGAGTGTCAGATTCAACTTCTGCACCCGCGAGCAGCCCTTCAACCTGACGGTCTACATGTTCGGCGGAGGTGGGTTCTTCGGTGTCACCATCGACCCCCACGGGGTGCAGATCCTGGAGGCCTCCTTTGAATTCGGCGCAAGCCTCTCCGTGGATTTCGGCGTCGCCTCGGGCGGCGTCCACGTTATGGCCGGCATCTACTTTCGCATGGAGATGGATGATGCCTCGCTCACCGGATACTTCCGCCTGGGTGGCCACGTTGATGTCCTCGGTCTGATTACCGCCTCCCTCGAGCTCTACCTGGAGTTGCGCTATGAATTCGAGAGCGGGAAATGTGTCGGCAAGGCCCAACTCACAATCGAGATCTCGCTCTTTATTTTCTCCGGCAGCGTGACGATCACCTGCGAGCGGAAGTTCGCTGGCTCCAACGGCGACCCGGTCCTCAGAGACATGGTGGGACTACGCCCGGACCTGACGCTGGAGCAAGAACTGGCACTGATCGGCGAAGGCACCCGATACGCCTGGCGCGAGTACTGCGAGGCGTTTGCCTGAGACAGAACAGGGGCTGGAGATAGCGATGGCCAAGCAGACAATCCTGTGGACG
>CBDVAK010000250.1:0-5294 GCA_965371945.1 uncultured Candidatus Competibacteraceae bacterium | reverse complement strand
ATTCGAAATCCTGGAATGCGTCGATGGCGGCACGGTCATAACCACGACTGGCGGTCAGCAACTGTCGCGTATAGGCCTGTGCCGGCTCACCCCGGGCCAGTGTCTCGGTGGCGAGTTTCTCGACAATGCGCCCATCCCGCATCACCGCCAATTGCCCGCACATGTGTGCGACGACAGCCAGATTGTGGCTGACCAGTATGTAGGTCAAACCACGGTCGCGGCGCAGATTCATCAGCAAGTTGAGCACTTCAGCCTGTATCGACACGTCCAGGGCCGAGGTCGGCTCATCCAACAGTAGTACCCTGGGCTCCAGTATCAGGGCTCGGGCGATCGCCACCCGCTGTCGCTGCCCCCCCGACAACTGGTGCGGATACCGAAACCGGAAAGCGTGGCCCAGGCCAACATCGTCCAGCACCTGTTCGACCCGCCGGTCCACCGAGCCGAGCCGGTGGATTGCCACCGGTTCGGAGAGGATGCGATCAACGGTGTGGCGTGGATGCAGCGATCCGTAGGGATCCTGGAACACCATCTGCACCTGCTTGTAGAATTCGATGTCCCGTTGTGGCCCCAGCAGCCTCCCCGCCACCGATAGTCTTCCCTGCCAGCGATCGACCAACCCGCAAAGCGCACGCAATACCGTGGACTTTCCGGATCCGGATTCACCGACGAGTCCGAAGGCAGAGCCCTCGGCAACCTCAAAGCCAACCCCTTGCAGTGCCCTCACCTGATCGCCGCCCTGCCCGAAGGTGACCTCCAGATCGCTGATCTCGATCATCGTTGCGAACTCAGAGCAACCATGCGGGATCACGCTCGAGCACCGGCAGTTCCCGGTGACTGCCGTCGATTTCCGGCATGCAACCGAGCAAACCACGAGTGTAGGGGTGTTGCGCCTGGTGCAGCCTGGATGCCTCGATCTGTTCCACCACCCTGCCGCCGTACATCACCAGCACCCGGTCGCAGAACGACGCCACCAGGTTGAGATCGTGGCTGATCAGAATCAGACCCATGCCGCGCTCGGTAACCAGATCATCGAGCACTGCCAGAACTTGCAATTGTACGGTCACGTCAAGGGCTGAAGTGGGCTCGTCCGCAATCAGCAGATCCGGATCGGGCGCCAGCATCATGGCAATCATGGCGCGCTGCCCCATACCACCGGAGACCTCGTGAGGATAGGCATCGTAGACACGCTCCGGATCACGGATGCGAACCGACCTCAGCGCCTCCAGCGTACGTTCGCGGGCCTGGGTTCGGGATACCCGACCGTGGGCCCGACAAGCTTCGGCGATCTGCTTGCCCACGGTCATCACCGGGTTGAGCGAATATTTCGGATCCTGCATCACCATGGTGATGCGGCTGCCCCGCACGGCCCGCATCTGTCGGGATGTCATTCCCAGCAGATCCTGCCCGTCGAAGGTCATCTTGCGGGCATCGACGCGCCCGGGCCACGGGGTTAGCCCCAGCAACGCCCGGGCGGTCTGCGACTTGCCGGAACCGGATTCCCCGACGATACCCAGTTTCTCCCGTCCAAGCTGGAAACACACCTCGCGTACGGCCCTGACCTCACCCATACGGGTATTGAAGGTGACGTTGAGATCCTCGACCTCCAGCAATGGTGCGGGAGCGGCAGCCTTCACTGACCCTGTCCGCTCTTGGGGTCGAGTACATCCCGCAAACCGTCACCGAGTAGATTGAAACCCAGACTGACCACGAAGATCGCGATGCCCGGCACCGTTGCCACCCACCATTGATCGAGCAGAAACTTGCGGCCCGATGAAATCATGGCGCCCCATTCCGGCAACGGTGGCTGTGCACCGAGCCCCAGAAATCCGAGCCCGGCGGCGGTGAGGATGATGCCGGCCATATCCAGGGTTACCCTGACGATCACCGATGAGGTGCACAACGGCACGATGTGTCCCCAGATGATCCGCGTCGACGAAGCCCCCTGGATGCGCACCGCATCGATGTGATCGGCGCCGCGTACGGTGATGGTCTCGGCGCGCGCGATCCGGGCATAGGGGGGCCAAGCGGTGATGGCGATTGCAAGCACCGCGTTCTCGATCCCCGGTCCCAGGGCGGATACGAATGCCAGCGCCAGGATCAACCGCGGAAACGCCAGAAAGACGTCGGTGATACGCATCAACACGGTATCCAGCCAACCACCGAAGTAACCAGCACTGGTGCCGACCAGCAGTCCTACGGGTGCCGCGATCACCGCCACCAGACCGATCACGTAAAGCGTCAGCCGACTGCCATAGATAATGCGGGCATAGATGTCCCGGCCGAGTCCGTCGGTGCCAAACCAGTGTTGGGCGCTCATCGGCAGCAAACGCCGGGACAGATCCGGTTCGATCGGCGAATACGGGCTCAGCAACGGCGCGAACAACGCCATCAACACCAGCATGACCACGATACCGAGGCCGACCATGGCCAGGTAGTTGCGCGACAACGCCAGCCAACCAAAGTAGGCCCGCCCCAGAAACGCCTGGGCGCGGGAATCCGGGGTATCGCTGATCAGCCACGCGCGGGTGATCAACCCCTCACCCCGTCACCAACTGACTCCACCATGACCGAATTCATCTCGCCCTCGGGTCCAGAAAACGATAGAGAAAATCGGAAAACAGATTGATGCCGATAAAGACCGTGCCCACCACGATGGTACCGCCGAGTACCGCGTTCATGTCTGCATTGAGCAGCGAATGGGTGATGTACTGCCCCAGACCAGGCCAGGCAAACACGATCTCGGTCAGCACCGAGCCTTCCAGCAGATTCGCAAACGACAACGCCACCACGGTCACCAGCGG
Organism: uncultured Candidatus Competibacteraceae bacterium; assembly: GCA_965371945.1. Taxonomy (GTDB): domain Bacteria; phylum Pseudomonadota; class Gammaproteobacteria; order Competibacterales; family JAHEDQ01; genus CBDVAK01. The sequence goes on along the minus strand of CBDVAK010000250.1, from coordinate 2,493 downwards.
CACCATGACATTGCCCAGCGCGTGCCGCCAGATCACCCGTGCCTCGCTGATGCCCTTGACCCGCGCGGTGATGACGTACTCCTTGCTCAACTGCTCCAGCATGAACGAGCGGGTCATGCGGCTGACATAGGCGAGACTGAAATAACCCAGCAGACTGGCGGGCAGGACGATGTGGCTGAACGCGTTTGCAAACACCTCGGGCTCGCCGGCAATCAGGCTGTCCACCAGCAACATGCCGGTAACCGGGTCGACAATATATTCGTAGGCGATGTCCAGACGCCCCGGCCCCGCCACCCAGTCCAGTTGCGCATAGAACAACAGCAGACCGACCAGCCCCAGCCAGAATATGGGAACCGAATAGCCGAGCAGGCCCACCAGGCGGATCAACTGGTCCGGCCAGCGATCGCGGTAAACTGCCGCCAGCACCCCCATGGGAATTCCGAATACGACCCCGACGATGGTTCCCAGGGTGGCCAGTTCGATGGTGGCCGGAAACACCCGCTTGATATCCTCGATAACCGGGTTGGCGGTCAGCACCGACTGACCGAAATCACCGCTCAGAGCGTTGCTGACGTAAATGAAGAACTGCTGCCACAAGGGCAGGTTCAGCCCCAGTTCCTCCCGCACGCGCTCGTAGACCGCCTGTGGTGCCCGATCGCCCACCACGGCCAGCACCGGATCGATCGGAATCACTCTGCCGATCAAAAAGGTAACCAGCAGCAGACCCAGGAAAGTCAGGGCCAGCGACGCCAGCAACCCGAGTACGCGACGCAGGTGGCGGGTAATCGTGCTCAAACCGGCTGGGGTCCGTTGACACGGATAGTGGAGAAAAAGGCCCGGGAGCGCTCAGGCTCCCGGGTCAGCATGGACAATGTTCCACCAACGACCGCGGTCAGTCCTTGGTTACTCCCGCGTAGCGATTGTCGTCGAAGGCCGGGCCGATCACGAAACCGTGTACGTTGTCGCGCTCGGCGATGACCTCGGTTTCCTGGAACATGATCACGAAAGGAGAAACCTGCTGATGCTCCCTCTGGATCTGCAGATACATCTCGGCACGCTTGGCCGGGTCACGTTCCAGCACCGCGGCATCAGCCTGTTTGGTCATATCCGGGATATCCCAGGCATTGCGCCAGGCCAGCGGTTTTGATTTGGCATCGTCCGAGTTGTCGGGATTTCTGGCGAAGGTATCCGCATTGGTGTGCGGGTCCTGGTAGTCGGGACCCCAGCGACCGATGTAGATGTCGTGGTTGCGTGCCCGGTACTTGGTCAGCGTCTGTTTGCCGTCACCCGGAATGATCTCCAGCTTGATGTTGGCCTTGGCGAGAGTCGACTGGATGGATTGCGCCATATCCATGATCTCGGAAGTATTGCGAGTGTCCATGGTTACGGTGAACCCGTCTTCGAGTCCGGCTTCGGCCAGCAGTGCCTTGGCCTGGTCGGGATCCAGCGAAAACGGAGTTTCCTCCAGTGCGCCTAGAAAACCCTTGGGCAGAAATGCCTGATGCACGGTGGCCTTGCCTTTCATGATGCTGTTGACGATACCGTCGTAATCAACCAGGTACTTGAACGCCTGACGCACCTCGGGCTTCGACAAATACTCGTTCTTCTGGTTCAGCCCCAGGTAGTAGACGGCTCCCTTGACGCCCTGGCGGACGCGGATGTTTGCATCACCTGCCAGCCCCACGAGCTGATCGGCACCCAGGTTACGGGCGATATCGATGTCACCTTTTTCCAGCAGCAGACGCTGGGTGGCAGGTTCCGGAATATGGCGCACCACGACGCGCTTCATGGCCGGTGCTTTGCCCCAGTAGCCATCGTTTCGGTCCAGCACCAGGGTCTCGTTGGGCTTCCAGGTCTTGAGCATGAACGGCCCCGATCCGGCATAGCCGGTGCGCAACCACTGGTGGCCCATATCACCGTCGGTCTCATGTGCCATCACTTCCTTCTGGTCCACCACCGAACCGATGGTGGCGGTCAGACTGTAGAGCACATAGGTGGGGGCATAGGCCTGGTCGGTTTCCAGCACCACGGTATTGTCATCGGTGGCGCGAATCACCGATTCCACGTTTTCCGGTGTAAATCCGAACTGGGTGAGAATGAAGGCGGGCGACTTGTCCAGCTTGACCACCCGCTGCAACGAAAACGCCACGTCCGCGGCGGTCAGCGGATTGCCCGATGCGAACTTGATTCCGGGGCGGATCTTGAAGGTGAAGGTTTTGCCGTCTTCGGATACGCTCCAGCTCTCCGCCACCACTCCGAAGATCTTCGACACATCCTCGACGTCGTAACCGATCAGCCGGTCATAAGTGTTGCCGGCATACTCCGCTGCCGAAAACTCGAATATCTCAGCCGGATCCAATGTGATGATGTCATCGATGGCGTTGGCCATCACCAGAGTGTCTTTGGGTGTCGCGGCCAGTACCTGCTGCGTACCCATCAACACCATGCCGAACCAGACGATTGCGGCGATGCGCTTCATGCGTCGATCTCCTT
>CBDVAK010000249.1:0-5314 GCA_965371945.1 uncultured Candidatus Competibacteraceae bacterium | reverse complement strand
AATAGTTGCGCTATTTAACGAAAATGATCGGGAAATATGGCCAATCAGGATTGTCTGCAGTAGATCAGTCTGTTCTCGGACAGCCTCCTAGGCTGGGAATGGCTGGCATCGCTCTGCTTGGCGGAGTGTTGCTCGCCGGTTGTGCTGGCAGCCAGGCGCTTGCCCCTGTCGATGATGCCCGCACCCGCACACGACACGCTCCCACCGGTATCGTGGTGGCGGGCGATACGCTCTACAGTTTCGCCTGGCGCTACGGCTTCGATTACCGTGAGCTGGCGCGCTGGAACGCCTTGCAGCCGCCCTATTCGATCCAGGCCGGACAGCGACTGCGGCTGCTTCCAGCCGAGCGTGCCGCGGTCACTCGCAGTGCCGTCGCCGCGGCAGCACCCCCGGCCAACCAGCCGGTACCCGCTGCTCGCGCCACGGCGGCGGTCACCGTCGCACCTGCAAGCGCTGTGGAGAAACCCCGGACCGTAGCTGCCGATACGCAGGGAAAGAGCGCCGCCAAACGGGCGAAGACCAGCGGGAGCGGGTCGCCGCGTGGGTGGGTGTGGCCGGTAGAAGGGCGGGTATTGAAGGATTTCGAGCCCGGCAAACCGGGTGTTACCGGGATCGACATCGCAGCCGGAAAGGCCCAAGGGATCCGCGCCGCGAACGATGGCAAGGTGGTTTATCGGGGCAGTGGACTTCCCGGTTACGGACAGCTTATTATCGTCAAGCATTCCGAGTCACTGCTCAGCGCCTACGGTTACCTTGGGCACATAGAAGTCAAAGAAGGGCAAAGGGTGCAAAGGGGGCAGGTGATCGCCGGGGCGGGGATCGGCGGCGGTTATCGTGAGCCGGTCGTGCATTTCGAGATTCGCCGTGATGGCAAAGCGGTCGATCCACGAGGCTATCTGCCTGGATAGCGTGGGATGCGGTGGCCCCTGCGGAGTTTCACAGATTCTGTGCTGGTGCCCGCCGCGGCACCGAAGTTTCGAACCGGGATCTCCGGGAACTGGTTGGAAACGATTGCGTGGGAAGGAGGAGCCCATGTCTGGCAGTGGTGAGGAATCCGTTGGCCTGGCCTCTGTCAGCACAAAAGCAGACAGGTCTGGCGTGAGCGGTGCTGCACGGCCGCCGCGAAGACCTGCCCGGGGTGTTGGCAAACGGCGCGAATTGACCCGCGAGGAACTTGATGCCACCCGCCTCTACCTGAACGAGATCGGTTACTCACCTCTGCTGACTCCCGAGGAGGAAGTCTACTTTTCACGTCTTGCCCAACGGGGCGAGGAAGCCGGCCGTCGGCGCATGATCGAGAGCAATCTCCGTCTGGTGGTCAAGATCGCGCGGCGCTATATGAACCGTGGCCTGGCCCTGCTCGACTTGATCGAAGAGGGCAACCTCGGCCTGATTCACGCGGTTGGGAAGTTCGATCCGGAACGGGGATTTCGCTTTTCGACCTACGCGACCTGGTGGATCAGGCAGACGATCGAACGCGCGATCATGAATCAGACCCGCACCATCCGGTTGCCGATACATGTCATCAAGGAGATCAATGTGTATCTGCGCGCCGCGCGCAAGCTGGCCCAGACCCTCGATCACGAACCCAGCGCGGAAGAAATCGCCGGTCTCATGGACCGGCCCATAAGCGACGTAAAGCGGCTGCTGGGTCTCAACGAACGGGTGACATCGGTCGACATGCCCATCGGCAAGGACGAGGATCGCTCCTTGCTGGATGCAATCGCCGATGACAGTAACCCCGACCCCTCTGTGGTGCTTCAGGACCATAATATCAACACCAATATGAGCCTCTGGTTGTCCCGGCTCAGCGACAAGCAGAAAGTCGTGATTGAACGGCGTTTCGGGCTCAATGGTTACGAGCGTGCGACGCTTGAACAGGTCGGCAATGAGATTGGCGTCACTCGTGAAAGAGTGCGACAGATTCAGATCGACGCGCTCAAACGGCTCCGCAAGATTCTTGAGGCTGAGGGCTTTTCCGGCGAAGTGTTGTTCGATTGAGGTGGCCCTGCGGGCACTTTCAAACGTGCGCATAACCAACCCCGGAACTGCGTCAACAGTGCGGGACCCACCCCTGCGCCACCCCGGACTACTGGGCGGTTACCGCCACCCGCATCAACACCCGGAACTGTTGAGTATGTTCGAACGATCCGGTCAGCGTTGCATGACGGCCAGGGCGACTTTGCGGCCTTCGTTGCACAGGATGTTGTAGGTTCTGCAGGCTGCTGCCGTGGTCATGGCCTCGAATCCGATGCCGGCCACCGCCAGCGGCCGGATGGTGGCGGCGACCGGGAAGCGTTGCACGCGGCCGGTACCGAATATCACTACTTCGGGTTGCAGACCCACCAGAAAATCGCAGTGAGACGGCTGCAGGGTGGTCTGGCCGGTCAGCATCCACGGATCGTGCAGACGCTCGGGTGTGAGTACAAAGCTGCCGGTCAGCAGGACCTCACCGACAATCACCCCGGTTTCAGTATAGCCGCGTACGGTCAAGCCGGCTCCAGCATCGAGACTGAACCTCATGGGACATGCAGTCCTCTGGATCTGTGGTGGCAGGATCGGGGCCCCGGGGGCACCATTATACCTGCGGTACACCGGTGCAGCTGACCCGGATGGCGGCGCCCGCGCATGTCGGTTGACGTTGACAGAACAGGGCGCGCAATCTTAACGTGCGCGGTTTCCCGCCTCCGGAGACCAATGGGTGCCGTGCCACGCCATGGCAGTGGACGGCGGCCCTGACAAACCGGGAGGGGATATCGCATTGAACGAGGACTTCCCCAGAATTCGGCGGCTTCCGCCCTATGTCTTCAGTATAGTAAATGATTTAAAGGCAGCAGCCCGCGCGCGCGGTGAGGATATCGTCGATTTCGGAATGGGCAATCCGGATCGCCCGACTCCGGCTCATATCGTCGACAAACTGGTTGAAGTGGCGCAACGTCCGGACACCCACCGCTACTCTGCGTCGTGCGGCATCCCCCGTCTGCGCCAGGCTATCTGCCGTTGGTATCTTGATCGCTATCAGGTTGCTCTGGATCCGGACACCGAAGCGTTGGTGACGATCGGCTCCAAGGAAGGGCTGGCTCATCTGGCGCTGGCGACGGTAGAGCCGGGTGATGCGGTTCTGGTACCCAACCCGGCTTACCCGATTCACCCCTACGGCTTCGTGATCGCGGGCGCGGATATCCGTCATGTGCCGATGATTCCCGGTGGCGATTTCTTCCTGGAACTGCAAAAGGCGATTCGTGATTGCTGGCCGCACCCCAAGATGCTGGTGCTCAACTTTCCCTCCAACCCGACCGGCCAATGCGTCGATCTCGGGTTCTTCGAAAAGGTGGTGGCAATCTGCCGTGAGAACAGTATCTGGCTGGTCCACGACCTGGCCTATGCTGATATCGTCTTTGCGGGAGGCACGGCCCCGTCGGTGCTGCAGGTTGAGGGTGCCAGGGAAGTCGCGGTGGAATCGTTCTCACTGTCCAAGAGTTACAATATGCCCGGCTGGCGGGTCGGTTTCATGGTCGGCAACCAAAAGGTGCTGGCGGCGTTGGCGCGCATGAAATCCTATTTGGACTACGGCATGTTTACGCCGATTCAGGTCGCCGCGATCACTGCGCTCGAGGGGCCCCAGGAATGTGTCACGGAGATTCGAGAGATCTACCGCAAGCGGCGTGACGTCCTTTGCGATGGTCTGGTCGCAGCCGGCTGGGATGTCAGCAGACCGGTCGCGACGATGTTTGTGTGGGCACGGATACCCGAGCCCTATCGTCACCTGGGCTCACTGGATTTCGCCAAACGACTGCTGTCGGAAGCGGGTGTGGCGGTGGCGCCCGGCATCGGCTTCGGAGTGTACGGGGATGATCACGTGCGATTCAGCCTGATCGAGAACGAACACCGCACACGTCAGGCTGTGCGCGGTATTCGGCGCATGTTGCTGCGAGGCGGCGATTGAATGACTCCACGGAGCAATGCAGCTTGAAACCAGTCATGATCGGTCTGCTTGGCTTGGGTACCGTCGGCCGCGGAACCGCCACGGTACTGGCCCGCAACGCCGATGAGATCGAAAGACGCGCGGGTCGCGCCATCAAGGTGGCTGCCGCGGCGGTGCGTGATCGGGGACGCGACCGGGGCCCGGGGTTGTCCTCCATTGCGTTGACGGACAATCCCCTCGACATCGTCCGCGATCCCGAAATCGCGGTGGTGGTGGAGCTGCTTGGTGGGCTGGAACCCGCCAGATCACTGGTGTTGGAAGCGATCGCCCGGGGCAAGCACGTGGTCACCGCCAACAAAGCGTTGATCGCCCTGCACGGCAATGAGATCTTCGATGCGGCCAGCCGCAATGGTGTCATGGTTGCGTTCGAGGCGGCGGTGGCCGGTGGTATTCCCATTGTCAAAGCATTGCGCGAGGGTCTGGCCGGGAACCGCATCGAGTGGCTGGCGGGAATCATCAATGGCACCGGCAACTACATCATGAGTGAGATGCGTGAGCGGGGTCGTGAGTTTCACGACGTGCTGGCGGAGGCGCAGGCGCTGGGCTATGCCGAAGCCGACCCGAGCTTCGATGTTGAGGGCATAGATGCGGCCCACAAGCTGACCATACTGGCCGCCATCGCGTTCGGGATTCCGTTGCAATTCGAATGTGTTTACATCGAGGGTATCAGCTCGATCACTCGCGAAGATGTTGCATATGCCGAGCAACTCGGCTATCGGATCAAGCACCTGGGACTGGCGCGCAGAAGCGAGGCCGGCGTTGAGCTGCGGGTACACCCTACGCTGATCCCCGCACGTCGTTTGATCGCCAATGTCGACGGCGTGATGAACGCGGTGCTGGTAAAAGGCGACGCCGCGGGTCCGACTTTGTACTATGGTGCCGGCGCGGGGGCGGAGCCGACTGCTTCGGCGGTGGTGGCGGATCTCGTGGATGTGGTGCGAACACTGACCGCGGATCCCGGCAACCGGGTGCCGCACCTGGCGTTCCAGCCCGGGGCGCTGGCCAGGTTGCCGATTCTTTCCATGGACGCGGTGGAAACCGCCTACTATCTGCGCATGCAGGCCAGAGACCAGCCGGGTGTGATGGCGGAAGTCGCCGGCATACTAGCCGGAGCAGGCATCAGCATCGAAGCAATCTTGCAAAAAGAACGTGCCACCGACGCCAGCCACGTACCCATCATCATGCTCACTCATCAGGTGCTGGAAGGCAGGATGCAACAGGCGTTGCGGCAGATCGAGGCGTTGCCGGCCATCGATGGCGCGGTTACCCGGATTCGTGTGGAACAACTTGGTGCGCAGTGAGTCGTCTGCAGCGCTGTCAGACAGACGG
>CBDVAK010000248.1:0-5348 GCA_965371945.1 uncultured Candidatus Competibacteraceae bacterium | reverse complement strand
TGGCCGAGTGCGGACGGTCAGGTCTTTGCACACACGGCAGTGGAGTCCACTTTTCTTTGCGTCAGTCGCTCACTCTAGCCACCGAACTCTCCAACAGCGGGCGAAAGTGTTGAAAATCAGGAGGATCCAGTTCCGGGTCTTTGCCCGCTTCATCCCAATAGCGCACCTTGATACAGGCTTGGAGGTGTGGATTTTTCTCGAACTGCGCCACCTCTTCCGGACTCATCGGCCCACCTTGCAGATTCAGGGTGTGTACCGACGCCGGCGAGAGGCGGTCGAAGTAGGTATCATCGACCGCACACAGATAACGCTTGGTATGGACATGCCAGCGAATCGGTTCGACTACTTCCGGCGGGAAGAATTCCTCCAGAAAATTGGCGCCCGCCTCTTCGTGGTAGTTGTCCTGACCTTTTTCCAACGCGCTTTCCGGAATCTCATTGGTGTAGTGGCCGACGTCGTGCAGCAAGGCGGCAATAATCAAGTTCGCGTCGGCTCCTTCGCGCTCCGCAAACATCGCCGCCTGCAGCATATGCGTGGCCATGGTGACCTGCTCGCCCAGATAGGATTCCGCGCCACGCCGTGCGAACAGATCCTCGAGGAAATCGACTATCGTTTGAGCGCTTAGACTGTTTTTGTCGTAGCTTGCCTCAGACATTTGTACGCCCCTCCATCCATTCCGGCGCCCCGGTGTCATCTTGGGAGTTGCGCCAGATGTTTTCACACATTCGCTGCCGGTAAGTGCGTACATTCATGGGTTGAGTTCCCTCTCCAATACACGCATCGTGCTGTAGGCGCCGTCCAGATCGCTATAGGCCCCTTGCAGATGGCGACTGCCGCCCGTCGAGAACGCCTTGCGGGCGTGCATCATGCGGGTGTTGTCGAATATCACGCAATCGCCTGTATCCATCTTGAATGTCAGCATCAGTGATTCGCGCTTGAGAATTTCCGCGTAGTGACGATAGGCGCCGTAGAAGACTTCGACCCGTTCGGGAGGCAGGATCAGCGTGTCAATGGAACGGTTGTTGTAGCGGACTCCGGTCACTTCACCGCGGTCGTTCTGCTCGATCATTGGCATGCGAGCGCGCAGGTCAGCCGAGGTGTCGCTGAAGCGATAGTCGACACGCGTGTTGGCGAGCGTGTCAAAGTGGGCCGTGTTCTCTGCACGTAATACGGCCGCTGCCTTGAAGCCGTCCAATAGAATCGACTCGCCACCATCGACATCGTTGTCCAGACAGTGCAATACCTGGATCGTTGGCAGGGGATAGCGATAGGGGTTGTCGGTATGCGCGCCCAAACCGAGATTGGTAAAGGCGAGGTTGTTGGGGTCGATCCTGGAGCGTACATCAAAAAGCTCGCCGTAATTGGTTTCCCGGACAAAGCCGAAGGTGCGGATCACCTTCAGTAGCTGGCGCTCGGTGGCCGGCACACCGTGGAGTACGAAAAAGCCGAGATCGTGCAGCGACTTCATCGCCTGGTACTTGATCTCGGGGTTTGCGAGATAAGCCGCCCAGTCGTAGCGGGTCCTGTGGTCGCCGATGCTGTCGCGGTCCCACAGGACTTTGTTCGCCTCACTGCGATCGTCGAACGCACCATTCAGGTGGTAGCAGTTCTCGCGCAGCCAGCGTGCGGGGTAGAGACTGCGATGCTGCTCCGGTGCAAACAGCACTTCCACGTCGCCCCCTGCTGTGACCCCGGCAGCGGCGATCGACAGCGTGTCCGGGATTGATGCCACGTCCAGATAGCGCTGGCCGCTGGCAGCATCGCGACTCTCCGGCATCCGGCAGTGGTCGCGCAGCCACAGGGCATCGAACTCGCTGCGCTGATCATCCTGCCAGAGCACGGTCAATTTGGCGTCCGAAACACGCAGGCTTGCTACCTTTTCCATCGGGTTCACTCAATAGGTTGAAGCGATGCGATGAGCGTAGTGGTGGGCGCCTTGGGGTGCCAGCGAGAATACCTTGCCGTCGAGATAAGATATGCTTACAAGCGAATGGGTCACTGACGGTATGCTTCTTTGCCCACAATGAACGCGAAACGCATACCGCCTCTCAATGCCCTGCGTGCCTTTGAAAGCGCGGCACGCCTTGGCAGCTTCACCCGCGCCGCCCGGGAACTCTCCGTCACCCAGGCCGCGATCAGTCAGCAAATCAAACTGCTGGAGGATTGTCTCGATGCGCGGTTGTTTCACCGCCACGCCGGGCGGCTTACTCTGACCGACTCCGCCAAGGCCTACCTGCCTTCTTTGAACCGTGCCTTCAGCCTGATGCGCGATTCCACCGATCAGTTGTTCTTCAACCGGCGCCACGCGGTGATCAATCTGCGCCTGTCCACTACTTTTGCGCAGCAATGGCTGATTCCGAGGCTCGAAGATTTTTATCGGCTCCATCCGCACTATCGACTCAGACTGTTCGCCTCCACCTGGCGGCTGCCCGGCGCGCGCATTGCGGATGTCGATCTGGAGATTTTCAATGGCGAGAAACAGGATGTACCCCACAACGCCATCACTCTGGCGGAAGACGAATGGCTGGTCGTGGCCACCCCCGCATTGCTCGATCGTTGCGGCGAACCCGAGTCAGCCAGGGAAGTTCTGAAGCTACCGCTGATCAGCAGTCTGGGCTACCGCCAGGGATGGCACGAGTGGATGCGCAACCAGGAAATGGAAGAGATGGAAGTTCGCCCGGTGCTCGAGACCGATACCAGTGGCTTTGGCGTCGCGGCGGCGCTGGCGGGCGTCGGCGCCTATCTGGGTCAGCGCATGACCATGCAGCGGGAACTGGAAAGCGGCCGATTGCGCCAGATTCATCCCTTCACGCTGAAAAGCGATTGTCACTACTATCTGCTGCGCCACAGCGAAGGCGACCGGCCCGATCTGGATGCTTTCTGCCAGTGGTTGCTACAGGCGGAGTACCTGTCAAAGGCTGCATTGTGAGACGCTTACCTGTTGTGCATCTTGCTGTTTGAAGCTCGCGTCCCTGAAAAATCGAGCTCTGTAGGGTGGGCGACCGGCCGGTCGCCCACCTACGTGGCACATAGCCGCGCCATCGATTCGTCACAGGGTCAGTGACGCTGATATCGGGTTGGTGGATGGTGCTGGCTGCCGATGACGCATGTCTCTCAGCTTCAATAGTGCGCTGAGGTGCAGGATGATGAAGCTTGGAACGATAAGGCTCGGGAAAATATTGAGAGGCCATACATCCATCGCCGCGCTGGTGAGGCCATTTGATATCAGGTTTGGAAACGCACCGGATGAAAGAGCTGCTGTTCCAAGCGCAGCGATGAAATCCAGCAACCCAAGGAGATGAAACCGCAGGTAACCGTTCGATCTGAGGTAATCCGGATCGCGGTCCATACGTGAAACGACAAACACTGCCGCAAGACCGATGGCCACGTCACCCAGGCCAGCGGGAAAGGCAAACAGGGCGGGGAGTATGTCGAACGAATAGAGAACCAGAAATACAGAACCGATCACGCGCCAATGCTGCATCATCGTCAGCGTCCGAATATCCTGTGCCAAGACGAAATCGCGAAAGCGTGCTGAGAGCACGTATGCCGCCAGGAACAGGGCAACGGGGATGACCACCGTCATGGCGATCGGTGGAATCACGCTTGCTTGGGTATTTGCCAATAATCCTCCCGCACCGATGACGTAGGCGATCGCGAGCTGTATGGCAAGCACGGTGGCAAGGCCGAATCTGTGCGTGTTGCTCCAAACGTGTTGTTGTTCAGCGATGTTCATGTTTTTTTCTCCGTATATACGTGCATATGCACGGTAATGATCAAAAAAATACCAAACCTGCCTACCTCACCAGTGCGTGTGAGAATCGTGCGGGAACCTGGTGTGACATGCGGGCTAACCGTCCCGAACTGCAGAGACGGTCGCCGCCAGGTCCTCCAGGAATCCCGACCACCGCTCTTGCCCCAGCTCTGCCGATATTCGTATTTGTACCTGTTCCCATCGTGGCAGAGCATCTTTGAAAGCCCGCTTTCCGGCGTCAGTCAGACTGACATTGCGAATACGCTGGTCGTCTTGTTGCTCAATGCGGATCAGTTCCCGCCGTAGCAGGGGTTTAAGATTCCGGGTCAAGGTTGTGCGATCCATCACCAGTGTTTGAGCCAACCGGGTAAGAGGCGCGTCGCCGCCTTTGGCGAGTGTTGCCAGCAGACTGAACTGGGTTGCCCTGAGACCGGTCGGTCGCAAGGCGGCGTCGAACACCTGAGTCACCGATCGTGCGGCCTTGCGCAGATTGGCACAGGTGCAAGCTGACACATCGGTGGGATCTCGTTGCTTGGATATTCCAACGTCTTTAGTCATAGCGTGTATATACACGTGAAGTGTGCGCGTGTCAATTTCCTGGAGGTATGCGTGTCGCTACCCGGTATGCTGTCGATGGTTGCGGCTGCTCCGGTGCAGGGGTGTGAAATCACAGATTACGGGCGCTGCCCTGTGGATGGGCGGTGCATTGCTTTGCTTTTCCGCGATGGCGGTTTCCGGGCGTCAGTTGGCGGGGGCCATGCCGACTTTCGAGTTGCTGTTCATCCGTTCGCTGATTGGCTTCACGGTGATCTCCGTACTGCTGTGCCGGTTTGGCTGGCGCCAGGTCAGGCCAAGGAAATTTCGGATTCACCTGTTGCGGAATGCCAGCCATTTTGGTGGTCAATACGCTTGGTTTCATGCTGTCGCGGTGCTGCCGCTGGCAGATGTTTTCGCGATCGAGTTCACCACCCCGATATGGACCGGAATCATCGCCGCGTTTTTTCTCGGCGAGCGGCTGACACGGCCACGGGTGCTGGCGATCGTGCTGGGCTTCGCCGGGATTTTGTTGATACTGAGACCGGGCTTGGCGGCGATCAGCCCGGCGGCACTGGCGATGCTGGCGGGCGCCTTCGGTTTCGCGGTGTCGGTTACCACCACCAAGTTCCTGACCCGCGAGCAGACACCGTTGACGGTATTGTTTTACATGACTCTGTTACAGATGCCGATGGGACTGTTACCGGCGCTCGGTCAATGGGTGTGGCCGGATTGGTGGACGGCGCCATGGCTGCTGGCGGTGGGGCTGGCGGCTTTGGGTGCACACTTTTGCCTCACCCGGGCACTGTCTCTGGGCGATGCCACCCTGGTGGCGCCGCTGGATTTTCTGCGCTTGCCGTTGATCGCGTTGGTGGGTTTCGCTTTTTACGGCGAGGCGCTGGAGTGGTGGGTGTTGCTGGGAGCCGCTGTCATTTTTACCGGGAACTATCTCAATATCCGCGCAGCTCGCAGGGCGTGATCACGGCAAGCCGTCACGGTGTACTCAGGCGATTTCTCTCAACAAAGTTACCAGCTTGCTTGTCCTTCCGCCCGCCTGCTG
>CBDVAK010000247.1:0-5356 GCA_965371945.1 uncultured Candidatus Competibacteraceae bacterium | reverse complement strand
GCGTTCGGGTTCTCGACCACCATGGCCAGTGGTATCTTGCGCGCATCCAGCGATACCCCGTAGCCGAACAGCAGCAACAGCACCACGGGCATTACGAAGGCGATGGCAATGCTGGAGGGATCACGCAGGATCTGCAGGCTCTCCTTGCGGATCATGCCCGCCAGGCGCATGCGTTTGGCGGCCATGGCGTTCACGCCGCGGCGACCTTGCCGGTATTGGCGTGTGCCTCGTTCAGGGCGATAAAGGCATCTTCCATGGTGGGATCGGGAGTTTCCTCGCTGCGGAAACGGGCCTTCATCTGCGCCGGCGTCCCCGCGGCCAGCACCTCGCCTTCGGCCATCACCACCAGCCGGTCACAGTAATTGGCTTCGTCCATGAAGTGGGTCGTCACCAGTACGGTGACACCGGCTTCCGCAAGCGCGTTGATGCGTTGCCAGAACTCACGTCGTGCCAGCGGATCGACACCCGAGGTCGGTTCATCGAGAAACAGGATATCGGGTTCATGCATGAGCGCCGCGGCCATCGCCAGGCGCTGTTTGTAGCCCAAAGGCAGATCCGCGCCGTTGGCATTGATGTAATTGCGCAGCTCGAATGCATCCAGAGCCCAGTCGATGCGTCGTTTGCCATGCTCACGGCCAAGGCCGTAGGCGCTGGCGAAAAAACGCAGGTTCTGCAGCACTGTAAGATTGGCGTACAGGGAAAACCGCTGTGCCATATAGCCCAGCCGGCCGCGTGCTCGTGCCGCGGCGCGACGCAGGTCCAACCCGGCCACCCGCACTTCCCCCGCCGACACCGGCAGCAGCCCGCAAAGCATGCGGAAGGTCGTGGTCTTGCCCGCGCCGTTGGCGCCCAGCAGCCCGAAGATTTCGCCTCGCCGGACACTGAAACTTACGCCTTTGACGGCATAGAAGTCCCCGAAGCGGCGTTGCAGGTCGTGTACCTCGATCACCGCTTCATCGGTGGCGGAGCGCTCGATATGGTGAGAGTCGAGCACCGTCGGCGGGTCCCCGGATTGTTCGCCCTTGAGCCTGGCGATGAAGGCATCCTCGAAGTTCGGCTCCGCGGCGCTGCTGGTCAGGTCCGGGATTTCCGGCAGTTCCGGGAGACCCGCGGCGGTGGTTACAACGCGAACCTGTTCGCCCTCGATGATGGCATCGATGATACCGGGGATGCCGCTGAGCCGGGTTTGCAGGCGGCGTTTGCCCAACGATGGTGCACTGATGTGGAAACTGCGACCACGCATCGGCTCACTGAAGCTCCCCGGAGTGCCCTGGCCCAGGCAGCGCCCCTGGTGCATCAGGATGACCTGGTCGCAGCGCGCGGCTTCGTCCAGATAGGCGGTGCTCAGCAGCACACTCATACCCTGGTCGCGGACCTGGCGATAGACGATGGCCCAGAGTTCACGACGGGACACGGGGTCGACCCCGACGGTGGGTTCATCCAGCAGCAGCAGCCGTGGCGGGCGCACCAGCGTACAGGCCAGACCCAGTTTCTGTTTCATGCCGCCCGACAAACGCCCGGCCAGCCGCTGGGTGAAAGGCGCCAGACCGGTCATGTGCATCAGTTCCCGGTAGCGGGCCGGGCGGTCGGCCCTGGCAACTCCCTGCAGGTCGGCATAGAGGTTCAGGTTCTCCTGCACGCTGAGGTCTTCGTACAGCCCGAAACGCTGTGGCATATAGCCGATCGACGATTGCGCCTGCAACGGTTGATCCACCACATCGATGCCCAGGATCCGGATACTGCCCTCATCCGGTCGCAACAGCGCGGCGGCGAGACGCATCAGGGTGGTCTTGCCGGCGCCATCGGGGCCGATCAGACCGGTCACCTGACCCGGGCGGGCTTCGATGTCGACATGATCCAGCGCCTGAACCTTCAGCCCGCCGGAGACAAAGGACTTGCTGACACTCTCAAAAATGAGTGTCACTTCAAGAGCTCTCCTTCCCGCGACAGTCCGGAGCCTTGTTTCCCGGCCCTGGTTTGGGCTGGTCCAGCGCGATGGTGACCGTGGCGGGCATGCCCAGACGCAGTTCATCCTCCGGATTGCACACATATACGCGTAGCTGATATACCAGCCGGGTACGCAGTTCCGGTGTTTCCACGCTCTTGGGGGTGAACTCGGCGGTGGGCGAGATGAAACCAACCCAGCCCGGATAGGTTTTGTCGGGGTAACTGTCGGTGGACACCCCGGCGCGCATGCCCAGCGCGAGTTTGCCGAGCACGGTTTCCGGCGCATAGCTGCGTACCCATACCGGATTGATCAGCGCCAGGGTGAACACGGGGGTTGCCGGCGTCGCCATGTCTCCGGGCTCGAGAATGCGGTTGCGGATGATGCCGTCGGAAGGGGCGTACAGCTCGGTGTCCTTCAGCACCTGGGCGGCCAGCGCCAGTTGTGCCTGGTCGACTTTGAGCATGGCTCTGGCCTCTTCGATATCCTCGATGCGCGGCCCCTCGATCGCCAGCGCCAGGGCCTCCTGCGCCACCTTCAGATCGGCGCGCGCGGTGTCGAGACCGGCTTGCGCATCATCCAGCGCCTGTTTGGATGCGGCCTGCTGCTCATGGAGCCCGGTAATGCGCTCATAGGTCACCCGGGCATCCTGCAGTCTTGCTTTCGCGGCGGTGACATCGGCCCGTGCCTGGCGGATCTCCTGCGGACGGCTGCCGGCTTCCAGACGCGCCACCACCGCCTGCTGGGAGGCCACCTTGGCTTCGGCGGCCGCGTACTCGGCCTGTATGCGCACCTTGTGCATCGTCGCCAGCAATTGACCCTTACGCACGTGATCGCCTTCCTGCACCAGCATCTCGTCGATGTGTTCGCTGTTGTGGAAGGTGAGGTTCGCTTCGCGGATATCGACGTTACCGTACAGCACCAGCCGGTTAGGATCTCCTGCGTCCTGCTGGCGGAAATACCACCAGCTACCGCCCGCCACCGCCAGCAACAGCAGGACGACCAGCGGGCGAACTACCTTCTTTTTGTCCATGGCTCGTTGTTCTCGTGATCGAATTGCGGCACCGGGGGACCACTCCCACGGCAGGTTCGATCATAACAGTGCAGCAACCCGCCCCCACACCGTGCAGCGGCTCAGAGCACCAGGTTGAACAGGTAGCCGACCATGAGGATACCGATCGCGACCACACCCGCGAAGGTGACGATCAGGCGGGGCATCAGCACTTTACGGAGGATCAGCATCTCCGGTGCCGACAATGCGATGACGCTCATCATGAAAGCCAGCGTAGTGCCCAGTGCCGCGCCCTTGCCGATCAGCGCTTCCACGATCGGGATGATCCCCGCTGCATTGGTGTACATGGGAACGCCCATCACCACCGCCGCGGGCACGGCCCACCAGGCATCGCGACCCATGATCGAGGCCATGAAATCCTCCGGCACGAAACCGTGAATACCGGCGCCGAGCGCGATGCCGGCCAGCACATAGGGCCACACCTTGCCGACAATTTCCCTGACGTGTGAGGCGCCCGCCTGCAGCCGGCTCACCCAGTCCGCGTGATCACTGCCGGGTGCCCGGGCCTCACCGGCCTGGATCTTGCGCACCCACTCTTCCAGATACCGTTCCATGCCCAGTTTGCCGATTACCAGCCCGGCGATGATCGCCACCAGCAGTCCCATCACCACATACAGCCCCGCGACCTTCCAGCCGAACAGGCCGAACAGCAGCGCCAGCGCGATCTCGTTGACCATGGGTGCTGAAATCAGAAAAGAGAAGGTCACCCCCAGCGGCACACCGGCGGACAGGAAGCCGATGAACAGCGGTACCGCCGAGCAGGAGCAGAACGGTGTCACGATGCCCAGCATGGCAGCCAGGGTGTTGCCCACCCCCAGACGTTTTCCCGCCAGCAGGGCGCGGGTTCGCTCGGGGGCAAAGAAGGTCTGGATCACACCCATGACGAACACGACGCCGGTCAACAGCAACAGCACCTTGGGCGTGTCGTAGAAGAAAAAATGCAGGGCTTCGCCCCAGTGACTGGCGCGGGTCAGACCTGTCAGCGCCAGCAGGAAGTCGGCAGAATCCTCCAGGTGCATGTAGGCCAGCAACCAGGCCGGTACCACCACGGCCAGGCCCGCAAGCCAGGGTAGCAGGGGCTTGATGGCCGCGATTCGGCGCGGGTCCGTGACCATTTCGTCGCCGATGATATCAATGCTTTTCACCGCGATAGGCTCCAGATGGCGGGTGTCTCGATATCAGGAAGACGAACGGGGCGGGAAAAGGATGCAGCCACGGAGATGATTATTGCGGGCGGGGTTCCCTGATCCGTGGTACCAGACAGCAGATATGGCCCGATTCATCGAAATTCACCTGGCAGCGGCGCACCAGTTCCGCCTTCAGTCGCTTGCGTGCCCGTTGCACACGGGACTTGGCGCCGGGTATTGACAATCCCTGCTCGCTGGCGAACCGTGGCTGTGGCAAGCCGTCCAGATCACAACGCTCTATGGCTTCACGATCGGCTGGCTGCAGCGCGGCCAGGGCCCGGGGCAGACACACGTCCAGCCTTTCCACGGCGGGAATCTCCTCGACATTCGCCGGCAGTTCCTCGGGTGGGATGGTCGCAGCCGGTCGGGTACCCAAACGCCGCATATGGTCGATCAAACGGCTGCGTGCAACGCGGTACAGCCATGCCCGCGGGTTGTCCAGTGAACAGAACTTCGAGCCCGCAGCCAACGCGCGCACGAAAGTCTCCTGCAGCAGATCCTCGGCCAGCGCGGGATCACCGAGTTGGCGGGTCAGAAAACCTCGCAGTTCGGCCTCGTGCGCGCCCCATGCAGCAACGACACAGTTCATGCCGTGCTCGCCTGGTGTTCGGGTAGTTCCGGGAGTTTGAACGACAACAGCGCCGCGGCCAGCACAAAACCCGCTGAAATCCACAAGCACCCCTGCAGGCCGTAGACCTGATAGGCCCAGCCCGACATGACCGTGCCCATCAACCGGCCCGCGGCATTGGCCATGTAGTAGAAACCCACATTCATGGCCACCTTGTCGAAGTCCGAATAGGCGAGGATAAGATAAGAGTGCAGGGCCGAGTTGATGGCGAAGGCGATTCCGAACAGGATCAGGCCGGCGATCAGTACCGTGGCCGGATCCCAGCCCTGGCCCAATGCCAGAGCGATGCCGGCCGGCAGCAGTGCCAGCAGGAAGGCCCAGCCGCGGGCGGCGCCGCCACCCGGCCCCTGACCGTGGTGACTACGTTTGAGAAGACGTGGCGCCGAAGCCTGCACCAGGCCGTAGCCGATCACCCACAGCGCCATGAAAGTGCCGACCTCCATGAAATCCCATTGCAGCACGTCATACAGAAACACCGGCAGACCCACCACGAACCAGATATCGCGCGAGGCAAACAGAAACAA
>CBDVAK010000246.1:0-5384 GCA_965371945.1 uncultured Candidatus Competibacteraceae bacterium | reverse complement strand
GCCGCGGCGGCCGCCGGCCTGGTGTTGGGGCAACGACGACCGTCGGCACCCCGGGACCCGCAGGGTGGCTTCATTCTTCGCACCGGTGTCGATCTGCTGTTCCCGCTGTTGCTGGTAGTGGGCATCGTTATCATCGCCGATGGCCATCGGACACCCGGTGGTGGCTTCCAGGGCGGTGTGATACTGGCGTGTGCTTTCTTTCTCCCGGTGCTGGTGCGACCGTCGCAAACCCTGAACCATCGTGCCATCGCCCTGCTCGAGGGACTGGCGGGCGCAACCTTCATCGTCATCGGGCTGGCCGCGCTGGTGGGTGGAGGGGAGTTTCTCGAACCGATGCTGGGACCGGGTACGCTGGGTGACCTGTTTTCCGCCGGTACCCTGCCGCTGCTCTATGCCGCTGTCGGCGTGAAGGTCGGCGCGGAACTGGCTGGCCTGTTGACCAGCCTTGCCGACTTCGAGGCAAGTGATTGAACGTGGAGCCGGGTATCATATTTTACGTGGCTGCATTCGGGCTGATCCTGATCGGTATCAGCGGCATCGTGATGTCCAGTCACCTTCTGCGCGTGCTGTTCGCAATTACCATACTTGAAGCCGGCGCCAACCTGTTGCTGGTGATCAGTGGTTTTCGGCCCGGTGGCGATGCGCCTATCGCGGTCGATGGTGTCTTTCCGGCGGTGATGGTCGATCCCGTACCGCAGGCACTGGTACTGACTTCCATCGTAATTGGCGTGGGTGGTCTGGCACTGGCACTGAGCATCACGCTGCGTCTTTACCAGCGTTATGGCACCCTCGATCTGGCGGAGCTGCGCCGCTGCATGGCCCGGGACATCGACCGGGAAGCCGGCCTCGATCCGGATGCCAGTCAGCATCTGCCGGGTGACACGGTGGCAACGACCGCCGACCGGGGACAGCCGTGAAAGCCCTGTTGCTGTTGATCGTGCTGCCGCTGCTGGCAGCATTTCTGCTGCCGATCGTGAACCGCGTCTGGGAGCCGGCCGGGCGTTGGCTGGGTCCGCTGGTGCTGGTGGTGACCACGATCATCGGTTTGCGCAGCTGGGGCCTTCTCGACGGCGGCACCGCGGCGTTCGCGATGAGCGGCATCGCTCCGCCGCTGGGTGTCACCCTGTATGTCGACCAGATGGCGCTGATATTCGCGATTCTGGTGTCGGTGGGAACACTGGTGTTGTGGCCCTGGGGTGACAGCCCGGGCGCCGGCACCCGGCAGTACACCCTCACCCTGATTCTGGCCGGGGCCGGTGCCGGGCTGGCCCTGTCGGGCGATCTGTTCAACATATACGTGTTCTACGAACTGCTGGCGATGGCCTCCTATGGTCTCGCGGCGGGCAGACTGACCGGCCCGGCCTTCGCCGCCACCATGCGCTTTTTCGTGGTCAGTGCTTTCGGCGCCGCCCTGGCGTTGATCGGGATCACCCTGATCTATCAGGCCACCGGCACGCTCAATCTGGCCCATCTGGCGGAACTGGCGCCCACCCGCCTCGACAATCTTTCCGGGATGGCGGCCTTCGTCCTGATATTACTGGGCTTCGGCGTCAAGGCGGAACTGTTCCCTGTGAATATCTGGGTGCCGGACGTGTACGCCACGGCGCCGCGACGGGTTTCCGGATTGCTGGCCGGCGTGGTGTCCAAGCTGGCCTTGCTGGTCATCGTACGGCTGGTGGTGCTGGTGTTTCAGCAGCCCGAGTTACTGGCGGTCATGCTGATGCTGGGAATTCTGGGCGTGGTCAGCGGCGAGATCGCGGCTTGGCGGGCGCGCGATTTCAACCGCATGCTGGCTTACTCCTCGATCGGTCAACTGGGGATCGTTTTTATCGCTTTCTCGATACCCGGCGAGGCCGGAATTCTGGCGGGTATGGCGGTTGCGTTGCACCATATGCTGGTCAAACCGGCTCTGTTTCTGCTCGCCGAGCGCTGGGGTGGCGCTCTTGACCGTCTCGCCGGGATTGCCCGGGTATCGCCACTGGGCGCAGCCCTGTTCGTGTTGTTTGCGCTGTCCCTGGTAGGCGTACCGCCGCTGCCGGGGTTCTGGGCCAAGCTGCTGGTGATCACCGGGTTGTTCGCGCAATCGACACCCCTGTATGGCGTCGCCGTGTTCGCGGTGCTGGCAACTACGGTCGTGGAAGCCGGTTATATGTTCCGGCTTGCCGCCAGCTTCTATGGCAAAACCTCCGGCGAGCCTCTGCGCCACCAGTTCCGGGACATTGGCACGGCCTCGGTACTGGGGGTCGTGTTGCTGCTTGGCGTGGCTTACCTGTCCCCCTTGGGAGACCGTTTGTCGGATGCCGCCCGCCAAGCCGCTGACGTGGAGGTCTATATTGATACTGTCGCCCCCCGCCTGCCGCCGCGTTGAGTATTGCCCATGACGGCGCTTGATCTACTGTTACTGCTTGCGGCCGGCAATGCCGTGGCGCTGCTGGTACTGGGCCGCCGGGACTTCGCCGGGTGGCTGGCCACGGCTGGCTACGCGGCCCAACTGCTGGTGCTGCTGGCCATGGGCGCCCTGGGCTATGGCCCCGGGGAAATACCCTCATCATTGCAATTCACGGTGCTGGGAGAGCAGGTCGGCTGGCGGTTTGATTCGATGTCCTGGTACTTCGCGCTGATCACCGTGGGTGCGGCGCTGTTGGCAAGCTGGTACAGCGCCGGTGACTGGGGCCGCTCTTTTCGCGCCACCGGAGGCAATCTGCGGGTGCTGCATATCGCTCTGGCGCTCAACGTGTTCACCATGCTGTTGTTGCTCGGTAGCGGCGATCTGCTGAGCCTGTTCATAGGCTGGGAACTGGTGAGCTGGGCCAGCTTCCTGATCATGGCGCTGGGGGGTGAGGCATCGGTGAAGGCAGCCTACCGCTACCTCATCTATGCCATCGGTGGCGCCATGGCCGTGCTCGCCGGCATCGGTCTGCTGTGGGCGCAGGCGGGGACCGTGCAATATGCCGCCCTGGGTGCTGCCGCGGCCGATCTGTCCACGCCCATGCTGTGGTTGCTGGTGGTGTTGCTGGTCGGTGGTTTCGGGGTCAAGATGGCGTTGCTGCCATTTCATCTGTGGCAGGCCGAGGCGTACGCGCGCACACCGGCGCCAGGCGCATCTTTCCTGGGCGCGATCTCCTCGCGGATGGGTTTGTTCGGGATCATGACCATGCTGGCCCAGATCGTCAGCCTGGGACGGCTTGCCGAACTGGCGATACCGTTTGTCGCTATCGATGCGCGTCAACTCATCGCATGGATAGCGGTACTGACCATCATCCTGCCGACCTACATCGCGTTGCGGCAGACCGACGCGCGTATGCTGCTCGCCTGGCATGGCATCGGCCAGGGCGGCTACATGTTGCTCGGTCTGATGGTGGCGGATGAACTGGGTACCGCCGGCGGCATCATGCATGTCTTCAACTATGGCAGCAACCAGGCCATTTTGTTTATGTCGGTGTTCGCCGTGGTGTACCGGACCGGCACCGCCGATCTCAACAAGCTCGGTGGCCTGATCACCCGCATGCCCTTGTCCTACGTCGCCATGCTGGTCGGCATCATCGGTCTTGCCGGGATCCCCCCCATGAACGGCTTCGTTTCCAAATGGCTGATCTATCGGGCCCTGATCGTGGATGGATCACCGTTGTTGTTCGTGGGCGCGGTAATCGGCACGCTGGGTACCATCCTCAGTGTCTACAAGTTGATCCACAACACTTTTCTGGGCCAATTGCGGCTGGAGCACTATGAGGTGCGCGAGGCGCCCTGGAGCATGACCCTGCCGATGATGGTGCTGGCCGCGATCGTGTTCGGGACCGGCTACTTTCCAGGCATCGTGCTGGACTGGGTGGCTTCGGTGCAGGGCGCGATGGGGTTGCCGGGCCTGCCGCACAGCCTGGGTGGCGTCCAGCACATCAGCGGCGGCCTGGATATGATCTGGATCGTCAGCGTGTTGCTGGTCGGGATCGGCATCGGCGCCGCGATCTTCTACTCGGGCGGCCGCGCCAAACGGGTTCACCAGCTCGACAACTACGCCGGCGGGCATTTCCTGTCGGCTGATATCCGCTACCAGTACAGCGACAACTTCTACCCGGGCCTGATGCGGTTGATCGGGCCTTTGTATCGCGGCAGCTTCCGCTGGGCGGAATCCGCTCTGATTTCGGCGCTGGGTCTGGTGTCGATGGCCATACAGGGATTCTATCGCCCGGCGCAGGGAGCGTTGTATGTGCTCGCCGTGCTGGTCGCTGCATTGTCCTGGGTGCTGATGTCATGAGCTGGTCACTGCTGGCCGAACTGATCCTGATGCCGGTCGTCGCTTTTCTGGTCGGGCTGGTGATGGTGCTGGTGATGCGCAAGATCGCCGCCAGGCTGCATCGCCGGGTGGGGCCGCCGTTTTTCCAGCCGGTCTACGATATCGTCAAGCTGTATAGCAAGAGTACCCAGATTTCCCACGGCGTCATGCACGATCTGGGCATTGCCATGGCCGTGGGTGGCTACATCGCGGCCGAAACCCTGCTGCCGGTCCCGGGTATGGACGGGCTGGCCGACAAGGGTGGGGCAGTGACGCTGGCCTATCTGCTGATGGTGCCTTCATTGGGGCTGGCGCTGGGAGTCGGCCAGTGCGCCAACCCCAACGGTTCGATCGGCATGTCCCGTGCGCTGACCGCGATGCTGGCTTATGATATTCCGTTTATCATCGTGGTGTTCGGGGTGGCCTACTTCTTCGGCACCACCAACCTGGCCGAGATCATCGTCTTGCAGCAGCAGGGCGGGGTGGCCGGCTGGGGGCTGTTCGAGATGCCGCTGCTGGCCATCGCCGGCCTGTTCTCCATCCATGCCATGCTTGGCAAGGAACCTTTCGAGATCTATGTGGCGCCCTCGGAAATCGCCACCGGGCCGATGGTGGAGATGGGTGGCAAGTTCCTGGGTGGCCTGTTCGTGATGCAGTGCTTCCAGCTCTATACCGCCGGCGTGATCTATACCACTCTGTTCCTGGGCGGGGGCGAGAACTGGATCACCTTTCTGATCAAGATATTTGCGGTAGTGGCGATACCGATGAGCGTGACGGTGTTGTTTCCGCGTTTCAAGACCGAAGACGTGGTGCGGCTGGTGTGGAAATGGCCGGTCACCATCGGGCTTCTGGGTCTTGCCCTGGTGCTGATGTAGGGAGCGACCGATATGTCCGAAAAGGAAATCATTCCCATACGCGAGCAGGCGTTGTCCAAACCGACCAGCGGGCGCACCAATCCGCTGGCGCGGGTGTTCGACGAGTTTACCCGTTTCTGTCGTTCGCGCAGCCTGTTCATGCTCCACTATTGCACCGGCTGCGGAGCCATCGAGCTGCCACCGGCGATGACCTCGCGATTCGACATGGAGCGTCTGGGTATCCAGCCGATGGTGACACC
>CBDVAK010000245.1:0-5424 GCA_965371945.1 uncultured Candidatus Competibacteraceae bacterium | reverse complement strand
CATCTCGAAAAGCGAATACCAAACCCGCCGCAAAGCCATCATCGACGGCGTCTGAGCTGCCCGACCTGCCACCGGCGGCACCTCCCGCCCCCGGTGGCAGAGAGTGCCTTCGATCTCGCCTGGTGTCTTTTCGACCGTCTGGCAGGACGCGATGCAGGCTTATTGATTGCGTGTGCGCACCGTGCTGTGAGCCGCCACGTGACATCACACGGTGAGTACGATCACCGGGCCCAGGAGAGTCAGCAAGACGTTGGCTATGGCGTAGGGGATGGTGTAACCAAGTACCGGGGTTTCGCTGTCGGCTGCGGCAACAACGGCGTTCAGGCCGGCTGTACAGGTCAATATGCCTGCCAACGCACCGCAGATAGCGACCGGATTCATCTTCAGCACGAACTTCGCGTAGTACATGGAACTCAGGAGAGGCGCCAGCACTACGACCACCGACAACAATGGCAACACCACGCCTTCTTCCATGAGCAGCTTCACCGCTTGAGGCCCAGTGGCCAAGCCGACACTGGCGATAAAGATGGCCAGACCGAAATCCTTGAGGTGCAGCGCGGTCGCCGACGGCAGGCGGCCGAAGGTCGGATGCTTGGCCCGTAACCAGCCAAACACCAAGCCCGATATCAAACAGCCGCCGCCGGTGTGCAGAGCAACCGGGGAGCCGGCGATTGACACCGACACCATGCCGATCAAGATCCCCGTCATGACGCCAAGTCCGAGGTAGACATAGTCGACGCTCTCGCTTTGGTCCATCGAGTAGCCGATCTCTTGGGCAGCGAGGGCAACCGTGTCAACCGGGCCGAACAATGTCAACACGTCACCGGCCTGAAGCCGGGTGCCAGGCCGCAGTTCCAGCGTGTGCCCGACCCGGGTCAGTTTTGACGCGAACACTCCGCGCCGAAGCTCTGGATCGACCAGCTTTTTCAGGTCCCGAATCGTGCTGCCCACGAGATGTTTCTTGATGATCACCACCTCGCGCGTCTCACCGACGAAACCCATGCCGCCAAGGCTTGCTGTTTCCTCGCCAATTTCATTGCCGGCTGCGACGATCGTGTCCCGCTTGCCGTATAGCGCCACCCGGTCCCCGATCGTCAGACGTTGGTCGGGTGTGACGTCAATCTGCTCCCCCGCACGCATCAACTGCTGCACGATCACACGATGGTTGTGGCGCTCTTCGTACTGGCCAATGGTCATTGCCACGGCATCCGCGTTGGTAACACGATACACTCGGGCCACTTCCTCCCGGAGCACTTCCTGCTGACCAGGCTCGAGATCCTCGTCTACATCCCCCAACTCACCCTCGTAGGCTTTCGCGGCCGCCTTCAGGTCGACACCCAGGAGCCGTGGCGCCAACGTGCTCACGAAAAACACCACCAGGGTAAACCCGAACAGATAGGTCACCGCGTAGGTCACACCGATGTTTGACTGCAAGGTCTTCACCTTGTCGGCATCCAACCCCAGGTGTGCCAGCGCTTCCCCAGCCGTTCCCACCGACGCTGACTCAGTGGTGGCACCTGCCAACAGCCCGGCCGCCGTGCCCTTGTCCAGGTCCAGGACATAGGCAAGCCCCCATACAGTGGCGAAAATGGCGGCGCTGCTGAAAAATGCCAGATGAACCTGGTTGAAGGTGCTGCGCCCGAGACTGCCGAAGAATTGTGGCCCGCTCACGTACCCGAGCGAATAGATGAAAAGTGCGAACGCGATAGCCTTGACGTTGTCGTCCACCTCGACACCAATCTGACCGATGATGATGGCCGCGAACAGCGTCCCGGGGATGCCGCCGAGCTGGAACTTCCCGATGCGCACCTTGCCAATGGCATAACCGAGCGCTACGCACATGAACAACGCGATAATGGGAGAGGCTGCAAACAATGATTTCAGCATTTCCATGAGGCAGCTCCATAGATCCGCGTAGAGGGTGTGTACAAGATAGCAGGGCTTCTGACTGCTGTCGAAACAACGCGGAAGACGGGCGAAAAGACAAGCAAGCGAGTAACTTTGTTGACAGATCTTGCCTTGGGTCGGGCTGAACCCTTTATGTTAGTGGCTGCCCTGCGTTCTATCATCAAGCAAATACTTTCGGAGTTGCATTTCTCCTCGCATCACAGAAAGTATGTATACTTCATTTTCATCAATACGATAAAAAATCCGACACGGACCAACAATGATTTCACGATATATTGAGAACCCTAGCTCTGGCGGTATACGACCCGATTCTGGAAAATGCTCAAGACGTTCAACACTGGAAAATACTTTCTTGAGCAGACGTCGTGCGGCATCAATTTTGTCAAGTGCTATATATTCGGCAATTTCATTTAGATCAGATAAAGCAGGCTCAGTCCAGATTATTTGAGCCACTTGCTCATCGCCTCTTTTGCTTCCGACTGGCTAAAGGAGCGATTCTCAAAAATGGCCCTTTCGCCCCTGGCTATACCCTCGAGAATACGCATGCGACTTTGCATAAGCTCGAAATCATTCACATCTACAAGGTAGGCCGATGGTTGACCATGTTCAGTTATTAAAACAGGCTCTTTGGATTCATGCAATTCAGCAAGAATCTTGGTTGCCTGGCGCTTTAGCGTGGTGACCAACTCTGTTTTCATAAAGTGATACTATACTGTCACTCTGGATGGCGCAAGACGATAGACACGGCTGCGAACAGGATCAGAAACAGCGAAGCTATTTGAAACGGTGCCATGGGTTCTCTGTCTTTCCGGGCCAATACGGCTGAGCCATGGGCCGGCGCGTGGTTACGGCTGCGGGTCTGACAACCCCTTGCGCGGCTTGTAACCGGGTGAACCCTGGGGCGGGTAGTCGAGAATATCCTGTTTGTCCCACTGCAGACCCTCATCGAAGTCCGGAAACGGCAACTGCCCCCGGGATCGCCACTTTTCCACTTCGCTTTCCGCCTGCTGCCCGCGTTCGGCATCGAGACCTGAATCACGGCCCAGATAAGTCGTTTGCGACGGAAACGCGAAACCGGTACCTGCCTCCTTGACGATATCCATGATCCTCAGGTTGATGTCCTCGCGAATGGCCCGATAGTCGAGCCACTCGGTCGCGCGGATGTAGGCGAAGATCTCGACGTCCAGGGAGTAGGCACCGAATCCATGGAAGCGAACGTGCAGCAACTCCGGAGAAACCTTGGGATGGCCGAGCAGCATTTCCCGCAGCCGGGTCATCAGGTAGCGCAATTGTTCCGGCGTGGTCTCGTAGCGCAAGCCCAGCATGGTCCGGTAGAGGCGCTGCGTTCGGCGCGCGTAATTGACCAGCTCCCGCTGCGAAAAATCGGCATTGGGGACGCTGACCAGAGTGTCATCGAGGGTCCGCAGACGGGTCGAGCGAAGGCCGATTTCCTCGACCACTCCGTACTCGCTGCCGAAGCGACAAAACTCGCCAATTTTGACCGGTTTGTCGGCAAACAGGGTGAGGCCACCGATGACATTTTCTAGCGTCGGGCGCACCGCAAGCGCAAGCGCGATACCGCCGATGCCGAGGCCGGCCGCCACCGGCGTGAGCGGTATCCCGAAAAAGGTAGCCGCGTAAAACAGCAGGAGAACCAGCATGACAATGCTCAACAGGCGAAACAGAGTCCGCACGAGCTGCCCATCGACACTACCCTGTTTGACCTGCCGGGCATCGTTGATGGCCTCGGCGATACGACTGGTGGCGAGCACTACCAGCCAGGCGATTCCGATGAAGATTGCGATCCAGATGGCCGCGGAGACCAGAACGTACCAGTCACTGAGAAACTGGATGGCGTAGACAATGATCAAGCGGGCCAGGGCAAGGACGCCAATGCCGGCAACCACGCCGATCAGCAGCCCCAACCGTTTGAGCGCCCCGGCATTCCGATGTCGTTCGTCCCACCGGCACCCCAAGCGCACGAATCCACGCAAAAGGAAAAGTGTCGCGCCCACCACTATCGCAAACGCCAGCCACTGCCAAAGCGCCTCACCAAGGACCACGCGCTTCGACCATGCGGGTAGCGCGTCCGCCAAAACCTGGGGCACGATTGCTCCCGGGCTGTGAGCGACCTCTTCGTACAAGCCGACCAGCGCGCCTGGTTTGTAGGGCAGGTCCTTGGCGCGCTCATAAAATTCCTCGAGCCGACCAACGGTCTCGGCCGTGAACAGAAACTCTCCAACCCGCGGTCCCTCCACAACCCTGGCAATCGTGATACTGGTATTGGGTATGGTCCACTGGTCAACGCCATGTTCCTTGTTCTCGACCTCCTCGACACCCGGGATCTCCTGCTCCGGGGGTAACTCGATTCGATCCAGTATCTCTTTCAAAAACAGCGCGGACTCGAGTTCTTTGTTGTGCCTCCCCCGCGCCGACAGTTTGCTCAGGTCAAGGGTTTCCTGGGCGCGTGCCAGGGATCTGACCACCACCTCACGAGGTTCACGGGCCCGGAACTCAAGTCCAGCCTGGGTGAGGCTGGTATTGAAGCTGCGCAGCGAGTCTCGCGGGCTCGAGGTGTTCGCCGGTCGCAACGGAAAGGGATCGAAGTTTCCCACCGCGCTTTGCGCAACGGCCAACGACGCGGACAGCAGGAGAATGACAAAGACAGGTGCGGGCGAGACTATGATCCGAACGAGCCTGGCAGTCCGATTCATATGTGCATCCAAGGCTCCGCGCCACCCGCTCGCACACGGGCAGAGAATTGCGGGCTAAAACCGCGCTTCACGCCACTGGCCCCAGTTGATCTTCTCGGCAAGCCGCGCATAGCCGATTCCGGCTTCCGACAGGCCCCGGTATGCGCCCAGCAGTCGGTAGAAATTCTCATAGTCCCCGGCGCTGAGCTGACCCTCGCCGGCCAGACCAAAGACCTCTTCGACACGGGTTTCCAGCCTGGCCAGCCGCGCCGTCAGCCGATCCTGCAATTCGGCGCTCGGGCCCAGCGCCATGGCTGGGTTGTCGGCCCAGAGGCGGAGATGCTGTTCGACAATCAGACGCCAGGACCGCACGTCATCGCGCAACTCCCGCACCAGCAGATCCGCTTGTGGAAAGTCGCGCGTGTCGGCCAGCGCCTTGATCCGAAGGGCGAACGCCTCGAGGCTGGTAACCAGCGCCGCCACCTGCTCGGGACTGTTGTCGGGAAACGTCCGATGGTCGATCCTGCCGCCCCACAACGCCAGCTTCTGCGGCAACTCCAGGAGATCGGCCTGGTACAAAGCCGTTTTCCAGCGCCCGCCGATACTGCTTTTTTTCTGATCCCGAGCCAGGGCCAGACGCGACATCAGATGCTCGCTGTGTTCAAAAAAGCGTGCGAGCAGGCGCAAGAATACCTTCTCGGGACGTGGCGACGGGGGAAGGTACCAGATTACGATAGCGAGCGCGCCCGCCAGCGCAATCGAGAGAGAGCTATTCGCGTAAGCAGCGAAGTCGTAGGTCTGCTGATTCTGGATGCCGATGACA
>CBDVAK010000244.1:0-5438 GCA_965371945.1 uncultured Candidatus Competibacteraceae bacterium | reverse complement strand
GCCTGGGAGTGGTACTACCACGTGATCGGCGAGGAGCGCTGCCCGATCGTCGATACCTGGTGGCAAACCGAAACCGGTGGCATCCTGATTACACCGTTGCCGGGAGCCACTGCGCTGAAACCGGGCTCGGCCACACGACCGTTCTTCGGAATCGTGCCCGCCCTGGTCGATGCCGAGGGCAATATACTGGAGGGCGAAGCCGAAGGTAACCTGGTGATCACCCGGCCGTGGCCGGGTCAGATGCGAACCCTGTACGGAAACCCCCAGCGTTTCAAGGACACCTATTTCGCCAACTATCCGGGCTACTACTTCACCGGTGACGGCGCCAAACGTGATGCCGACGGCTATTATTGGATCACCGGTCGTGTCGATGATGTCATCAATGTCTCCGGTCACCGCATGGGTACCGCCGAGGTCGAAAGCGCACTGGTACTGCACGCCGCGGTAGCCGAGGCAGCGGTAGTCGGCTACCCGCACGAAATCAAGGGCCAGGGTATCTATGCCTACGTCACTCTGATGGCGGATGTCGAACCCAGCGACGAACTGCTCAAGGAACTGATCAAGCATGTGCGCAAGGAAATCGGCCCGATCGCCAGCCCCGATGTCATCCAGTGGGCTCCGGGCCTGCCGAAGACACGCTCTGGAAAGATCATGCGACGCATACTTCGCAAGGTGGCCGCGAACGAGCTCGAGAATCTGGGCGACACCAGCACGCTGGCGGACCCTGCTGTGGTCGACGACCTGATCGAAAACCGCGGAGGCTAAGACGATTGGCGGATAGTCGACTCAAGCCGCCGACCTGAACCATCCGGTGCCAGCCCGTACCAAATCGAGCTGGCACCGGACCCCGAACATTGATAGCCGACTAGCGGCCTAGAACTGACCCTGCATATCGACAAGATGTCGCCCCTGGGCGTCCGCCGGCCCCAGCAGCACGAGAATATTCTCGACATCGGTGGCCGCGGTGTCACGGGCGGTTAGCACCACATTGAGCCGGTAGGAATTGCCCTCTCCGAATTCCGCCTCGCCGGTCACCCGCACGGGTCCGCCGTCATCGACGATGCGAATCTTCCAGGGCGGCCCCTCACCGCTGGGGTCCAGCACCAGGCCACCCAAAGCAATCTGGCCATTGCCGTTCCACACCAGATTCTGCAGCAATAACTTTCCGGATATCTGCAACCGCCCATCGCGGTCACGACGAATTTCCTCGAACTGGGGACGCAACCAGGCGTCTGCCCTCGGCTCATCCTCGCCCCCCATACGCAACGCCTCGGCAAGAGACAACTGACCCGTAACATTCTGCAACAACAGCGTGCCGGTAGCGGTCACGGCTATCCGCGCAGCCAGCGGACCTGCGACAGAGTTCAGTTCAAGCTGATAGGCCAGACGGCCTTTCAGCAACGACATCGGATGAAATTTCCAGCCGATAGGATCGAGCGTGACCCTGTCGGCAACCAAAGCCGTACCTTGGCCGCTAAACAGGCTGCCCTGCAGATCATAGAGCTGAACACTGTCCGGCAGGTAAGCGCGAGCGGCCTGGTAGGCGACCGCCATCGGAAACTTCGCGATCAGAAAAACTCCGTAGGTAATCACACCCAGCATCACCAACCACAATACACGCTTCACGACCCGCCACCCTGGAACAGCACCAGCCTGACATTCACCACGCCTGGCGCATCCTGGGGATCAGCCACGACACTCTCGGCGATGATACCGTCCGCCTGCTCGATGGTCGCCAACCACCTCACCAAGGCATCAAAACTGGCGTCCTCCAGCCACACGCGGGCGCGGTTTCTACCCTGTGGCTCGACGCGATTGAGCGAGCGGCCGAGACCCGCCTGCCGGGCCGTTTGTTCGACGACCGTCAGCAATGGCCCACCGCCACCCTCCGGGCGCCTCCGGCTGCCACCTGTCAGCACCGCCACCTCGCCCGCGGCCCGCTGCATCCATAGCTCGGTCTGCTGCTTTTTCTGCACGCTGTCGCGCAGCCTCGCCACATCACTATGTACCGGCTGCCAGACCACCAGATAGAGCAATATCAACAGGGCACCCACGGCGCCGCCCTGGGTGATCAGGCGTTCGCGTGGCTGCAATTGTTCCCACCAGGATTTCAGGACACGCCCTCCCTGATCAGCAACCGACTGTTAACCTTGCCATCACGCGAAGACGCTGACTGTATCTCAACCTGCAATCCGGTATCCGCAACCAGTTGTGCGCGCAACTGATCAACAGTCTGCAGACTGCTTGCTGAAACCCCTACCGCCAGGGTGCCGTCACGATAGTTGAGGCTGGTCACTTTGACACCTGCCGCGTTACGCAGCAGCGGACCGCTATCGGCGAGAATTTGCAGAAACGGATTGGCACTACGTCCACCCGCCTGCCGCAGTGCCTTGAGACGGCTTTCCATCTGGGCACGGGCGTTGACGACCTTGCGGGATTCGGGAAAGGTCTGTCGATAGATCTGTTCGATGCTGGCCGTGAGGCGTTGGTCCCGTGTCTCGAGGCGGGCCTGCTCGGTCATATTGAACGTAAATTGAACGACCAGCAGCACTAGCAACAGTGCGGCCGCGACCCGCCAGGGCTTCAGGTAACGCCCGACCCGTGCTTTCGGGCTGTAGCTGCCCTGCAGAAGATTGATACCGGCTCTGGGATCGTAACCGGTAGCCAATACCACCAGTGTTGGCACGTCGCTGGGCCGGACCTCGACTTCGCGCCCCGAATCCCCGCCAAGATCCTCAGCGTCGAGGTCTCCGACCAGCAGCAACCGGGGTGCAACGGACGGCTCCTCGTCGTCCTCGTTCTCAACCCCGTCCGCGACGCCCGGCAACATCAACGGCAGCATCGGGCGGGTAGTCACGAATCCGGCCCAGAGCTGTTGTCGTACGATCACCCTGTCACCATCGGCAAGCAGAACCCAGGCATGCTCCTCCCAGGGCAACAGCAATTGCTCCACGACCACCGCGCTGACGTTCAACCCAACCGCCCAGCAGCGTTCCAGCCACCCCCGCAACTCGCTGTCACGCACAGCGGCTACCGGCACTTCGCCACTGGCGGTGCGCTCACCCACCGCAAAATGTAAAGACTCCACATCCTCGGCAAACTGTTCTTCCAGCGCATAGGGTATCGCACGCAACAAGGTGTGGCGCTGGCGCGCCGGAATGTTGGTGGTAGCCAATACTATCTGCCTGCCATCCCCCACCAACACGCAGCGGCGCCCACCACAAAGGATGGCGAGATCCTGCAACTTGCCATGGTGAGTCGACAATTCACCGCTCTCGACCCACTCCACCAGGTCGGGGTTCTGACCGTTGAAGCGAAACAACACCTCGTTCATGGTGGTGTGCCAAGGCTGCGCAGCAGCACCGAGGAAGGCCCGCTGCTGTCCCGATCGAACAGGCTGTATAGCTTGACCACGCCGTTGTTCATACGCACTTCGGAAGTCAACAAAAAGTAACGACTGGTCACTGACAGGCCTTCGGCGGGAACCTTGAGCTGCTTGATCGCCTCGTGCCCGACAAAGTCTTCGACGCTCTCGAACCCGCCATTTTCGGCTTCCTCCTTGAGCGTATCCGCGTCGCCGGCCTCGATTCCAGGATTCAGTGACATAAGAACTTCGGCCGCCGCAGTATTGATATTGAGTGGCTCGGTGGCCGGTAGCGCACTGACCAAAGGGGCCAGCTTTTCGTAGATCCCGGCATCAACGCCTTGCACCAGCCGCAATTCGGACACCGAGGCCATGGGGGCGTCCGCGCTACGATAGGCAGGATCTTTGGCAAGATACTCGGTAGACTCCGCGCCACCCGGGAAACCCGGTTCAGTGTCGGCATCGATCCAGTCCACTACCGCGGCAACCAGTACATCATCGATCTCCAGTACCTGCAGCAAACGCCGAAACCGCTCCACCTCCCGCTCCACGGGTTTACCATCTGCATCGATCAGGCCGTTGAGATTGAAACGACCCTGCAAATCGGCAATGTAGCCAGAGATGCTGCCACCTTCAATGGGCAATGATGTGATCGGAGTGGCCCAGTCCTCCTGCAAAGTATCGGTTTCGCTGTCTCTCGCGTCTCGTCGCAGTATTTCCCCGGCCCAGGCTTCCGCACCCAGCGCGTAATACCACGCCTGGCGTTGTCCGAAGATCGCGCTGCTGCGATTGATCGTCAGCTGCAATTGATACACGAGGTGTACCGACGCGACCGTGGCGACGAAAACCACCAGCAGCGCCGTCAGCAGGGCAACCCCCTGCTGAGGGGCGATCAACGGGTGCCGTCCCCGGCCACCGCCGCGCCACCACCCGGTACCATCACGATTCGTCTGATCAGGCCCCAGTCGGCAAGCGTAAGATTGATCTCCACGGCACGCGGAAGATCGTTCGACGTCGGGCGGTCCGCCGCTGGCCACTCCATCTGCCATTGATCGAGGTTATCCAGAAAACGCAGTTCGAACGACGTCACGGCGTCCAGGATCGGCTCTGGTTCGGGCGCGATTGCGCCGGTCGGATTGTCCAGCATGGGCCAGGCGATTCGTTGCAGATTCTCCCCGGAAGTACCCCATGCAACCCGCTGCAGCACGCTGCGCGGCGCATCCAGGGGATTGGGCCGCCCGGCGCGGGTCAACTCCATCACGGTACCCCCGGAACTCGCAGCGAGCGCCGGCTGCTGGTCACCATACTGATCTCTGATGCCGCGGCCCACCACCTGTTCCAGATCACGTTCAAGACGAGCGATGGCCAGTTGTACCGCACCCAGACGATTGCCCTGACGTTCGGTTCCGCCCGCCAACCTCAGTACCGCTGCCAGGCCACCATAGGCCACCGCGGCAACCAGCGCAAAGATACCGATGGCAACCACTAGTTCCAGCAGCGTAAAGCCGCGGCAGCCACCGCGCGAGGAGACCGAATGATTCACTTGCCCCTGCCCCGAAAGGCACTCAGACGGACCAGAGGGTCGGCATCCGAATCCGCACCCGCAACCGTGACGTCGATGCGTCTGAGATCCTCGTCGGTGGTGCCCTGTACCACGACTTTCCATCGCCATTCGCGACCCACCATCTCCTCGCTGCCGCTGTCTTCACCCAGCGGTGGCCAGTCAGGCAACAGCAGACGTTCAGCAATCTGGTTTTCAGCAACCCAGCCCGCCACGGTCTTGTCTCGTAGATAGACCAGATTTGACGCGGATTGACCACCCGCCTTGATGATGGCGCCCAGCGCCAGCGCCAGTACCGTCATGGCGACCAGCACCTCGAGCAGCGTAAAGCCGGTTTGCGCACCTCTACTCAACACGGCTCTCCGTGCGAGTGCTGAGACGACCGCCAGCGCTACCGGTGACCACGAATCGATAACGTTGTTCAGGATCCGACACGGTGATCTCGAATGGCGACAGCTCCCCGGTAGAGAAGATCCAGATCTGCGGCTCGGGATCGGCATCGGAATCCTCCGC
>CBDVAK010000243.1:0-5440 GCA_965371945.1 uncultured Candidatus Competibacteraceae bacterium | reverse complement strand
AGCAGGATTGCGCAGCGCGGCAAGCCGCTGTCGAGCCTACAGGGATGAATTCACGGCGTGTCCCGGGAGGCGCTGCCCGCACCCGCATTGCCCCGGCTTCGAGCAGCTACTTCAGCACTGGTCCCAGGACAGCCCCGCATGACGCCATCCGGCGACCGTGCTGCGGTGGTGGTTTTCATCGAGCGGCCCTTCGAACCCGCCTTCCACGCTGTAGACTGTCTCGAATCCATCTGCCAGCAGTGCGGCGCCAGCCTCCAGCGAGCGATGACCGCTGCGGCAGATCAGAATCACCGGGGCGACTCCGTCGTTGTGGTGAGCCACGCCGCCGAGCAGGACCTTGCGGACTTCGGCGACGAAATGCGGATTGATCTTCCAGTCCGGCTCGTCGATCCAGGCGACATGGATCGCGCCGCGCGGGTGTCCGATAAACAGGTACTCCATCGAGGAGCGTATGTCGATCAGTATGCTGCGATGGTCCTCGACCATCAGGTCCGTGCACTGTTGCGGCAGCAGTTGTGTGACCTGCTGTTCCAGTTCCTGACTGGCAGTCATGATGAGTCTCCATGGGTAGGTGTCAGCCTCCGGCTAACGAGGCTTTTGCTTGTCGAGACGACGCAGAAACACGCTCATCTCCTTGGCGGCCTGCAAGTCGCCACGTTGTTCCGCGCTGCTGATACCCTGCCGATAGGCATCGGCAGCCTCGAGATGCCGGCCGCTCGCCACCAGGGCCTTGCCGAGCAGCTTCCAGGCTGCAGAATAGGCAGGGTCGTGCTCGACGGCGGCTCGGAGGTGTGCGGCGGCGCGATCAGGCTGTTCGGCGTTCAGCAAGGCGTTGCCAAGGCCAAAACGCAGCAGAGCGTTGTCCTGCCCCGCGGCCAGCATTGTTTCCAGATTCTCGATCATGCCCATGATGCCGGTGCCTCGCTGTGTACTTTGACCGATGCTGTGGTCAGCCGCGCCAGAAGGTCGGCGTGAACAGTACCAACAGCGTGAATATTTCCAGGCGACCCAGCAGCATGGCGAATCCCAGCACCCATTTTGATGGCGCGTTGATGGACGCATAGTTGGCGCCGACTTCACCGAGCCCGGGGCCCAGATTGTTGATGGAGGCCGCCACCGCCGAGAACGCGGTGACCTGGTCGAGGCCGGTACTCATCAGTATCAGCATGATGATGCCAAAGCTGGCGATATAGAGCGCAAAGAACCCCCAAACCGCATTGATGACATCTTCCGGCAACCGCTTGTTGCCCAGCGTCACCGCTACCCGGGCGGTGGGGTGGATCAGTCTCACGATTTCCCGTTGGCCCTGTTTCCACAGCAGCAGGGTGCGGATGACTTTCATGCCACCGCCGGTGGATCCGGCGCAACCGCCGACAAAGCTGGTAAACAACAGCAGCACTGGCAGGAATCCCGGCCACAGAAAGTAGTCCGCGGTGGTGAAGCCGGTGGTGGTCGCGATGGATACGACCTGAAAAACGCCGTGTATCAGCGCTTCGTGGGGCAGGTACCAATGCTGGAAGTGCAGGTACAGCACGGTCACCACCGCAACCGCAACCAATGCGAGCGCATAGGCGCGAAATTCGCTGTCGTCACGGTAGGGCGCCAGCGACAGGCGTCGAAAGGCGACGAAATGCAATGCGAAACTGGCACCGGAGATAAACATGAAAACCACCGCTACGATCAGAATCGGCAGACTGTCGAAATAGCCCATGCTGTTGTCATGGGTGGAGAAACCACCGATCGCGATAGTGGAATACGCGTGTCCGATGGCATCGAATGGGGTCATCCCCGCCAGCCAGTAGGCGGCGGCGCAGGCAGCGGTCAGGCCCAGATAGATATACCACAGGGCCTTGGCGGTCTCGGTGATCCGTGGCGTCAGTTTCGAGTCTTTCATGGGTCCCGGTGTTTCAGCCCGGAACATCTGCATGCCGCCGATGCCCAGTATCGGCAGGATCGCCACCGCCAGCACGATGATTCCCATGCCGCCCAGCCATTGCAACTGTTGACGATAGTAGAGTATCGCGTGCGGCAGGCTGTCGATGTTGGTGATGACGGTTGCGCCGGTGGTCGTTAGCCCGGAAACCGATTCGAAGAATGAGTCGGTGAAGCTCAGCGGCGGATTGTTGCCCATGGCATCACTGAATGTGAATGGCAACGAGCCGAACAGACTCAGCACGCTCCAGAACAGGACCACTACGACGAAGCCGTCGCGAAGCCGCAGGTCTCGACGCACCCGGGCCACCGGCACCCAAAGCGCCACCCCCACCGCGGCAGTGATCAGGAAGGTCAGCAGAAAAGCCAGCACCGCGCCGTCGCCATAGATGATGCCGACCAGACCGGGCGGCAGCATGGTGAGGCTGAACAAGGTCAGCAGAATGCCCAGAACACGCTGTACGACCGCCAACCTCATGTTGTGCCCGCGGTACGCATGCCGGGCGAACTGTGCGCCCTATGTATGGACAAGTTCATCGGTCACGGCTACAGGAAGGTGATACCGACCTGAAACAATCGCTCGACATCGGCGATCCGGCGTTTGTCGGTGAGTAGCAGGATGATATGGTCCCCTGACTCGATGACGGTGTCGTGGTGGGCTACCTTGACCTCGTTGCCACGTGCGATGGCACCGATGGTGGTTCCGGGTGGCAGCTTGATATCCTCGACCGTGCGTCCCACCACCCTGGAGTTTGAGGCGTCACCGTGGGCGACGGCCTCGATGGCTTCTGCTGCACCGCGACGCAGCGAGTGGACCTTGACGACGTCACCGCGGCGGATGTGGGTGAGCAGGCTGCCGATGGTCGCCTGCTGTGGTGAAATCGCGACGTCTATGGTTCCCGAGTCCTCGACCAGATCAACATAGGCGGGCCGGTTGATCAGGGCCATCACCTTGCGGGCCCCCATTCGTTTGGCCAGCATCGCTGACAGGATGTTGGCCTCATCATCGTTGGTGACGGAGCAAAAGACATCGGTGTTTTCGATGTTTTCCTCGCGCAGTAAATCCTCGTCCGCGGCATCTCCCTGCAGTACCAGGGTGCGTCTGAGGTTGTATTGTTTGTCACCGGGGCTGCGTTCGATGATCTTGACTCGGACGCGATCCTCCAGGCTTTGGGCCAGCCGCACACCAATATTGCCGCCACCGGCGATGATGACTCGCTTTATGGGCTTGTCGAGCCGGCGCAATTCGCTCATCACCGCGCGAATGTTCTTGCGCGCGGCGATAAAGAACACCTCGTCATCGGCTTCGATTGCGGTGTCGCCTTCGGGGATGATGGGTACTCCATCCCTGAATATGGCGGCCACCCGGGTATCAATACCGGGCATGTGCTCGCGCAGGTCGCGCAGCGCGTGACCCACCAGGGCACCGCCGTGGAAAGCCTTGACGCAGACCAGCCGGACCCGGCCATCCGCAAAATCCAGAACCTGCAGCGCTCCCGGGTACTCGATCACGCTACGAATGGAATCGGTCACCGATTGTTCCGGACTGATGCAGACGTCGATCGGCAATGCGCCGCTACCGAACAGTTTCTTGGTGGCCAGATAGTCGGCGGAACGGACCCGTGCGATCTTGGTGGGTGTATGAAACAGGCTCCACGCCACCTGACACGCCACCATATTGACTTCGTCGCTGTTGGTGACGGCGACGATCATGTCGGCATCGGCGCCCCCCGCGGAGGTCAGTACACCCGGGTGCGAAGCGTGTCCGAGCACGGCGCGAATATCGAGACGGTCCTGCAGCTCCTTGAGCAAATCGGGATTGATGTCGATCACGGTGACATCGTTGCGTTCGTGCGCCAGGATGCTTGCCACCGAACTGCCCACCTGCCCGGCTCCGAGAATGATGATCTTCATACCAGTGCAGCCACCGATTCAGACCCGGTTGCCTTCAATCGGCTTCGGGGTTCTTGGGGTCGACCCCAAGGGCGCGTAACTTGCGATAGAGATTGGTACGCTCCATACCCGCCCGCTCCGCCACCAGCGCAACGCTGCCGCCACAGGACTTGAGCAGCTGACGCAGGTAGGTGCGCTCGAACTCCTCCCGTGCATCGCGTAGCGGCAGATGGCTGACCACCTGGCTTTGCACGGTGACCGGAAGCGCGTTGCTGCTGATCGCCGATTCCACCTCCTCGATGGCAATCTCTTCGTTGCTGCCCAGAATCAGCAGGCGTTGCACCAGGTTCTTGAGTTCACGGATGTTGCCCGGCCAACTGTAGTTGCGCAGGCGGTTTTGCGCGGCAGTGGAAAAGCGTCGATAGGGAAGATTCTCGTGGTCGACGAACCAGGTCACGCAAACACCGAGCAGTTCGGGGACGTCCTCGCAGTGATCGCGTAGCGGTGGCACCGTCAGCGGGACCACGTTGAGATGATAAAACAGATCCTCGCGGAAATTTCCGGCCGCCACCTCTTCCTGGAGATTGCGATGGGTGGCCGCCATGATGCGCACATTGATCTCCACGGGTTCGGCGCCGCCAACCCTCAGGAATGATCCGGTTTCCAGGGCCGAGGACAGTTTTCTTTGTGCGTCTTCGTCCAGATCCGCGACGTCGTTCAGAAACAGAGTACCGCCGTTGGCCTGCTCCAGATAGCCGTAGTGCACCTTGTCACTGTGTTCGTGGCCGAACAGCTCGCGCGCGGTATTCTGGCCACTGATGGCGCCGCCCCCCAGTTCCACGAAGGGCCCCTCCCGACGCGGGCTGTTGGTGTGCATCCAGCGCGCCAGGGTTTGTTTTCCGGAACCCGATTCGCCGCTGATCAGCACCCAGGTGTCGTGTTGGGCGATCCGCAATGCCTGTTCCCGCAGCCGCTGCACCACGGCGCTGTGGCCACCGGGTTCCGCCACCTGCAGGCTGTGCTTGCCGAGCCCGGCAAATTCGCGTCGCAGCTTGTCGCTTTCCAGTGCGCGTTCCACGGTGATCAGCAACTTGGCCATCGACAGCGGCTTTTCCAGGAAATCGTAGGCCCCCAGGCGGGTTGCCTCGACCGCCGTCTCGACATTGCCGTGCCCCGACATCATGATCACCGGGCAAGGTAGCTGATCCACTTCGATCCATTCCTTGAGCAGGGTGATCCCGTCGATATCCGGCATCCAGATGTCCAGCAGAATCAGGTCTGGCCGGGCCGCCCGCAATGCTTCGCGGGCGCCGGCACCGCCCGCGGCGGTGCTGACCCGGTAGCCCTCGTCCTCAAGTATATCCTTGACCAGTTCGCGTATGTCTGGTTCGTCGTCGACCACGAGGACATGTGCGGCGTTCATCTCGTCGGTTCCCTCCCGGGTATTTCCTGAACAGTTGGACCAGCCCGTTGGGCAGGCATTCTTCGGCTATGGATCTTCGAGGCTCCGCCGCGCCGCCATCGTGGTGGCCGCAAGTCAGTTGCATAGTGTTTCACCCCCGGCCCCGGCAGTGCGCTAGGAGGCTGTCCGAGAACAGACTGATCTACTGCGGAC
>CBDVAK010000242.1:0-5498 GCA_965371945.1 uncultured Candidatus Competibacteraceae bacterium | reverse complement strand
GCAACATCATCGCCCGCCGGTGGCTGTCCTGGTGCGATCACGATTTGCCCCCCCGCCGGTTCGATCCTCGACAGCGTGTCGTCCAGGTCGGCCACGTATATCGTCGGTACCCATTTGGCCGGATGCTCGCGCAGTGGCAGGTCACGAACCCCGGCACGCAAATGCGTATCTTTTGTCAGTATCCAATGGTTTTCCCCATCGGCCAGCACCTTGTACCCCACCAGCATTTGGTAGAATTCCAGTGCTTGTTGCGGATTTTCGGTCCACAAGGAATTCCACAACCAGCTCCCGGCAACCGGGTTGCTATCGGGCGGGTCGCCGGTGGTTGCCCTCAACAGCACGAGCTGTGCACCCTGGGGGTCGCTCAACAGTGCAAAACGGCCGCGGTCTGCCAGCTCACCCGGCCCTTCGTGGATCGTGGCACCGGCGCGCTCGGCACGGGCCACGCTGTCATCGACGTCAGTCACCGAGAGCGAGGCGAGCCAACGTGCCGGTGTGCGTTGGTCGTCCGCCTTGACGGTGACCAGGCCTGCCACGGGTTGGCCCTGACTACTGGCTACGGTGTAACGCCCCAGTGGTTCGAACGACCAGCCCAGCACCGCGCCATAAAAAGCCCTGGCACGATCGACGTCATTGGTGAGCAGGTCATACCAGACGAACTTGCCCGGCAACCAGACCTGGCTGGGCGGGGACACCACCGGGGTGACCCGCAACGGGTTGCAGCCGGCGAGCAGTATGATCACGGCGGCCAACACGGACAATA
The DNA here is from genome assembly GCA_965371945.1 of uncultured Candidatus Competibacteraceae bacterium. Classification (GTDB taxonomy): domain Bacteria; phylum Pseudomonadota; class Gammaproteobacteria; order Competibacterales; family JAHEDQ01; genus CBDVAK01. Next base: position 4,735 of record CBDVAK010000242.1, on the reverse strand, counting down.
CCGCGCCCCGGCCGCGATCGTCATGTGCCCGTTGTCCGTGGGCATCCCGGCATCGGTGAGAACCACAATCCAGCACACGACCCACTCGCAACTTGATCCATCTCATAAGGGCAGAAAAGACCTCCAGGCCGAATCCTACTTTGGCGCGGTAGTGCTGCGCTGTACGGAAATACCGAAACCGGACAATACCACGAACAGCACCAGATCCACGGTCGGCGACACGCTGATGGATGTGACGATGGCTCCTGCACCGACCAGCGAGGACAGCACCACGATCGCCCAGTCGGTCAGCAGCAGTGCGGCCACGGACCCGATCAGCCCGCCAGCCAGCATCGGCAATCCGGGGTCGATTGCGAGCCCGGTGGTGCGAATCAGCATCAAAGCGACATAGATGCCAGCCGCGAAGCCTGCCAGTGCGAAAGCCAGTCGCTGGGCTACCACTGCCAACAGGGCGCCTATGGCACCCACTGCCAGTCCAGCCAGCAGCGACAACCAGCGTGGCAGAGTGAACCACCACATGCTGGCCAGTTCCATCCCCATCAGAAAGCCGGCGATCGCGACAAACAGCCAAAACAGCCGGCGCCCGAAAATCAGTAACAACAGGCCCAGCGCGATGCCGGTCAGCGCGGTCACCACAGGATCTTCAGACAAGTATTCCGGCTCCGATTTTCCGCAGCACTGATGTTGTACCCACGGCACACCAGTTTTCGGCCTCTATCGCACGCGCCTTGACGCGGATGACTGCGTTGGAAATGCTAGCTGTAGTGCGGCTGGAGCGGCGCATTCCCGCCTTGCCCTCCACGCCAATGCACACACGCTCAAAACCGAAAACTGGCATGCCGTGGGTATATGTCCCGGGGTCAGCGCGCGAGCACTGTTTTCTCGAACAAGGTGGGTGCTCTGGCGCCGGGGTCATAGCGCTTCTTCAATACCCGATAGGCTTCGCCCGCGTATAGCCGGTCAAACGACCCCTGATCCAGGAAACTGGTTGAGTAGAGCATTTTCAGACCACCCAGTTCGAAACACTTGGCGTCCAGCAGTCGTGTGTAGTGATAGTCCACGTCCTCGCGAGGTCGTTTGGTGTAGCAATAGCAACCCAGGTTGAAATAAAGGATGTTGGGTTGCAGTGGGTACAGCGTTGCATTGCCTTGCGAGCGGATCGGCAGCGCGACCCAGGGTTGACCCTGCAGATCGACCTGCCCGAGGGCGAGTTCGACCAGCTCCCCTGCCTTGGCCCAGGGAACCTCCCAGTCCTGGATCAATTGCTCCTGGGATCGGTCCGGCTCAATTCCCAACCGACCCATCAGCCTGTACTTGGTGGCTACATAGCGGTTGTAGAACCCGGAACTGCGCATGGCCCGTGGCGCCAGCCGCCGGAACCACTGATAGGGCGCGGTCTCCGGAATATTCCAAAACCAATCGGGGTCGTAGCGAAAGATATAGTCCTCGGTGCGCAGCAACATCTGCGCGCGCTCGCGCAGCGTCCGATGGAAAATGCTGCGGCCGTAGATACCATCGAGATCGCCAGGCTGATCGATCATGTCGGCGAGTGTCAGGTATTGCTCCTGCCGCGAATAGAACAAGCCGTCGATGAACTCCGCGCGATGCTCCCGGGCAGCACTCTCCATGCTGTCCAGGTAGACCCCGATATCATCGAACCGATGGTTGCGCAGGCGTACGAAAGGCTTGGCCGGGACTACGCGAATTCGGGCCCGGAGTATGTAACCCAGGGTACCGTAGGAATTGGGCAGTCCGTGGAACAGGTCCGCGTACTCGTTGTCGGGGCTGCAGGTGACGACTTCACCACCTGGCAGCAGCACGTCCGCCTCGAGCAGCCCGTCATGGACGAAGCCGTGCCGGTGCCCGGATGATTCAATGCCGATTCCGACCGTGGCGCCGCCAACCGTGATGTGTTTGAGCTCGGGTGCCACGGTGGGCAGAAAACCTTTGTTGAGACACCAGGAAACCACATTCTGATAGGTGGTCAGGCCCTCGACATCGAGCGTTCCGGCTACCGGGTCCAACGCCAGTGTGTGGTTGAAGTCTTTTAGTGATACCGCCTTTCCAGTACGTCGTTGACGTCTGCCATAGCGAAACAGGTTCGAGCTGGTTCCTTTGCGCAGATAGACCGGCTCATCATGATGCGCCAGCGCTGCTGCCACTGCCACCTTGCGCTGCTGATAGTCGTCGATCGTGGATGGACTGGCCAAGGTGGTGGGATCGGTCACAGTCCGATCCTGCCATGCTGCCGTGCTGAGGCCTGCTTACCTCCGGGATACGCCGCTGCCTGCAATCGTTGACGCACCTGATCGATATACATACGCATGGCGAACAGCTCATGGGCATAGGTGTTGGGGACATGCACCTGCTTCACGGCCTGCGCCACCTGTTCCAGTTCTTCCAGTGCGATACGACGCTCTTGTTCGCTGATCGGGTAGTCAGCTTGTTTGTCGAGTCTTTCGAGATCGTCATACCAGCGAAAGACTCTCGATCGGATACGCCAGCGGTACATCGGTGGCAACAGCCTGAACAGCGGAATCACCAGAAACAAAAAGGGCAGCAACAGGACTTTGAGCTGGTCGACCAGTGTTGCCGCCCAGAAGGGCAGGACACGTTGCAGGAATGGTGGGCCGAATTGATAGTAACGTTCCGCGTTGTCGTTGAGCGGGAACTCCACGAATTCGGGTGACGGGAATTGTCTGGCCTGCTCGAACAACCCGCCCCGAGTATGTACTTCCGCCGCCGCCTGCAATAGCAGATCGACCAGCGCCGGGTGGAGATCATCGCGAGTGACCAGAGTCGCCGTCGTTGCCAGCAGGGTGATATTCCGGCTCGGAATATCGTGTTCCATGTCGATCACACCTTCCGGCAACTCTACGACGGTGAGATAGGCCATCAGTCGGGTGTAGGCCTCGGCCCGACGTAGGCTCATCACCTGGATCTTCTCCAGCCCCACCAGTTCGCGGATCATCGGCGCCTGCGCGGAAACTACCAGAAACGCAGCATCCGCCTGGTCGTTCACTACGGCGTCCACCGCTTGCTGGCCGGACAAGGGCATCAGAGTGCTATTGCCGTCGCCGATACCGTTGATGTCGAGCAGCCGGGTGACCAGGGCGCGGGTACCACTACCGACGGCGCCGATGGCCAGGCGTTGCCCGCGAAGTTTTGCGATGCTACTGATTCTCGGGTTGTTGGCGCGTTGGATCAACCACACGGGTTCCAGAAACAGACTGCCCAGCGACAATAGTTCCGGAGACTCTTCGGGTTCGCCGACGCCGCCCTGTATAAAAGCCAGGTTAACCCCGCTACCGGCATCTTTAAGCAATGCCAGATTTTCCACCGACCCCGCCGTCGATCTTATCCGCAACTCCACGCCGTCGCGGGCCAGAACCTCGCGGTACCTGAGGGCGAAACGCTGGTATGCGCCATCGCCTCTGCCGGTGGCAATGGTCATGACGCGTGGCGGTGCGGGTTCGATAAACTGATACGCCACCACGAAACCCACGACGGTCAGCAGACCGGCAAACCCCAGGGTACGGATGAATTCTCCGGAATCTCTTGTTCGCATGGCTCGAAGACTAGTGGCGGATACCCCACAGGCAATAGGCCAGGCAGGTCGGGTCTGTCAAGCGTGTCGGGGAACTGGTCCAATACCCGCGCGGCCGGAAGGTTGTCCGGGAGCCGTCATCGCTGCGAGCGTTGCGGTCAGATTTCGTGCTGGTCGACAATCCGGGTCAGGCCGCCTTCCTGCATCACCACCAGTTCGTTTTGTTGTAGCGGTTGCCACGGCTCGTCGCTCAGGGGAATGCTCGCCAGCAGGCAGACCTGTTGTTCCAGTTCTGCCCCGGGTTCGACCTCGAGCATGGCGCTTGCCAGTACCGGGGGCGACTGTCGGCAGTGTCGCTGCAGTGACCACAGACCTGGTGGGTGAACGCCGTCATGATGAGTTCTGCGGCTGGCGAACGCATAGATCACACCATCCCGGTAGTAGAGAAAATTTGCCGGGCCCATGGTGGCCAGCTCCATGCCAAAGCGGCGCAATGTATGGGCCAGCCGCAGCGGCTGGCGTTCTTCGGCGAACCCGGGCAGTGCGAGCAGAAGACACAAAGCGTGCTCAGCATCGGTGTCTCCCCTGCTGGGACACCGGTTGCCAGGGCATTTGGTGGCCAGCACCGCCGGGACGTTACCGTTGAACGCGAACAGGTGGCGGTGGCCACCGGTGGTGCATTCGAAGGGGTGAGTGTTCCGCAGGGAAACACCACCGACCGTGGCTTTGCGCACATGAGAGATGAGGGTGTCGGTCACCACCCCTTCGGCGGCGAGTCGCCGTGACAGCGGACAGTGCGGAGCCGGGTCTACAGCTCTTTCGACCCGCATCCCGTCACTTGCATTGAAGGCGATTCCCCAGCCGTCCGGGTTGCGGTCGCCGGCATTCTTCAAGAAGCGTTCGAGGCTGAACCGGACCGTCGCCGGAAATTTCGAAGAAAAACCAAACAGTTCACACATAGAGGGGTTTCGCTGGAGGCTGTCCGAGAATAGCGATCGTAGCGAGGGCGAGCCTGATTGAGTCAGATTTTTCGATCATTTGAGGCGAATAGTTGCGCTATTTAACGAAAATGATCGGGAAATATGGCCAATCAGGATTGTCCGCAGTAGATCAGTCTATTCTCGGACACCCTCCTAGGCTACTCGGGATTCACCAGTGTGCCTGTCGGGGTCCGGACAACAGCTACCG
>CBDVAK010000241.1:0-5518 GCA_965371945.1 uncultured Candidatus Competibacteraceae bacterium | reverse complement strand
TCCAACGCAGCCATCCGCGTCAAGGCGCGTGCGATGGAGGCCGAAAACCGGTGTGTCGTGGGTATACCTACCGGACCGCAAATTGGCGGATGCCGATCAGCATATTGCGTTCGTTGTACAGTTTGACCGCGTAGCTACCGGGTTCGACAACGGTCTTGTAGGCAAAGGTACGAAACCCTTTGCCGGTGTTCTGCTTGACTTTCAACATTGTGCTGCGAATCTCGCTACCGTCCTGGCGCAGCCATACCAGTGGCAAACTGGCACTTTCTGGCGCGTTGACGCGTGCGAACACATACACTTTGCCACGGGAAAACTCCCCGCTAGCCCCCACGCACTCAAGCTTCTTGACGCTTTTACAGGTCAGGAACTTCTCCGGCGACGCAATGGAAGCATAGCGACTCAGGCTCTCCTCCAGAGCTGCTATCTCCTGTTCGGCCACCGATCTACCTTGCCCCTCTGCGGCCGCGGCCAGACAGGCCTGCCATTTTTGCAGCAGCTCCGCGACCGGACTCGTGCCCTCAGAGTCCCTGGCCTCCACACAGGCGACCGGCTCCTGCGATTCGGCCATGTCGTCATCTTGTGCGGGCACGGCATCGGCTGACCCGCCAGTACCGGCATCCTCCCGATATGTCACCGGCAAGGCTTCCAGTGACGCCATCTCGGTCTCGTCGGCTCCAGGCGGTTCCCCGACACCCGGTGTACCAGAGTCTCTGCGGGTTGTTTGTGCATCCGCCACCGACTGCTCATTGCTGGTCAACTCAGTGAGCTGTTCGGCGCCTGCGGCGAACTCACTGGCAATTCTCTCCTTCTTCCGCCGCCCCTGCGCCTGGAAATCTTTCAAACTCTGCGACAGAACCGTCAAGGTGCCCAGGATCCCCTCCTTTTCAACCTCATCACCGCCACGAGACTCCACATCCTGTAGCGCTGCAAGCTGCCGGTCGATCTCATCCTGAATTTCCAGCTCGCGCGCTTCGAAATCTTGCTTGGTCCTGTCCAACTCCAGGAGCTTGTCGGCCTGTGCCACCACCTGCTCAGCGATCTTCTGCTCGCTTTCATCCTCCTGCGTCACGTTTTCCAGCGCGATCTGGTACTCCACCTTCTGCTCGCTGACGACTGCCAGTTCCTTTTGCACCGCCTTCTTTTCATAGACCGCTTTGGTCACCACATAGGCTCCCCCCAGCAGAGGAATCAGCACCGCGGGCACCAGGATCATGACCTTGCGTCTGAAAGCAGCGGATTTGCTGGCGTCCAGAAAGGCCATGACCTCTCCGAACCCGGCGTGGTAGCGGTGGCTCCAGGCCTCGTTGGGCCGGTTGCGCGCACGCCAGTTGAGTGCGATCTGCAGGTCCGGGTTGCGCCACAGACCCGCTTCGTTACGTTTGTGCAGATCAGCGGTTTCCGCCAGCCGTGTATAGATACGGGCGGAGAGTCCCTCCTCTTCCACCCATTGCCGCAGCCGCTTCCATATTCGAATAAGACTCTCGTGTGAGATGTCGATGACTGTTTCGTCGCTGAGCGGCGTGCCGGCCGGTGGCATCAGCAGCGAGCGATCCTCGCGGCGGAACGCATCGATAACTGCCAGTACTTTGTCCCGCGACGCACCGGCCAAAGCGCAAAGCTCCGCTACGGTGGCAGGAAAGCGCATCTCGCGATCGCCCGCTCCACGGCCGGTAAGGCGCTTGAACACGCGCGCCGCGACAGCGCGCGTGGCATCATCGGGAAGTTCCTGGTAGGCCTCATCAGCGTGCCGTGACAGGGCTTCATCCATGCCGCCAGTCGCCTGGTAGTGGGCCAGGCCGATCTCCTCCCCGTCCTTATGATCAGCTTCCCAGAAACTCCAGGTACGCATCATGGCGTGCTGCATGATGGGCAGTTGATCAGGATTGTCGCCGACATCGTTCAGCAGGCGCTGTACCAGCGGCGGTGAAATGCTTGCGCCGGCCACCGCGATGGGTCCCGTGATCGCGGTGCGCGCCTGATCGCGGGTCATCCGTGGTATCAGATACTGACCGGCATTGATGGCCTCCGGCAGATCCCGAAACCGGGTGCAATCACCCAGATACTCCGAGCGCATGGTCAACATCACATAGATGGGCAATTCACTCTGTTTGGCCGCCTCCAGCAGCAGTTTGACGAACGCGGCACTCTCATCGCTGGCGCTGCGGTCCGCTCGCGACGGGTGAATCCGGAACAACTCCTCGAACTGGTCGACCAGCACCAGCAGGTTTTCACCTTCCCCCAGCCTTGCCTGGCGGACCACATCCACCAGGCCGAACGCGCCACGTCGCAGTACAGTTTCGGTGATGGCGCGCTGCATATCGGCCCGCTGGCCCTCGCGTCCCAGCACCCCGGGAGCACTGAGGGATTCTGCCAGAGCCTGGATCGGTGCATCACCCGGGCGTAGAATCGCCACCCGCCAGCTGGAACCCGCCGCCGCCATGAAACCGCCGTGCAGATCCGGCAGCACGCCGGCACGAACCAGCGACGACTTGCCGCTCCCGGAGGTTCCCACCACAGCGATAAAGCGATTGTTGCGCAACTTGCGCAACAATTCATCGGTAGCAGCCTCGCGCCCGAAGAACAGATGGCTCTCGTCCGCCTCGAAAGGCCGCAGACCCGGAAACGGATTGCTGCCGACCATCACTGCTTGCCCCCAGTAGCCTCTTTCACAGCCGCCAGCAAAGGCTCCACATGCTCCGCTTCGAACTCACCGAAGGCCTTGATAACCAGCGCTTCGCGGGTTCGAAACATCTTCTTCTGCGGGGTTTCCGGAGCACCGAGATAAATCGCCGTCGCCAGTTTCGGTTTGTAACCGTCATAACTGGGCAGCTTGCGGAGGTCCCTTTGCTTGGAACTGAGCCACAACTCACTGGCTTCACCACGATAGATGATCACCACATCACTGGTCGCGAGCTTATCGACGTGATCTTCGCGGACTTCGGTTTCGTCACCTTCGAACACCGGAAACACCACCTCGAAACCACCGTCGTACAGATAGTCCGCAAGTGCCTGTGAATGCTCGAAATCGCACTGGTCACACACCAAATAGACCTGCACGCAACCAGGCTCCTGGTCACCGGGATCCGTTGCCGGGGCGACCACCGGCTGCTGCAACCGATCGCGAACGATGGATTTCAGGTCCTCGAGGCTGGTCCGCAACACATCAGCACCCGCCTGGGCTGACGCGTCCGTTTCTATCATCTCGATAAACTTCTCCTGCCGGGCATCCGTCGGCACCAGACCCGGGGGTATCCAGATCAGTCGGGGCAAACCCCGCGCCTTGCTCTGGGCGGCGGCAAACTCGTTTTGAATCCGCACCACCGAACGCTGCTCGCCTTCCGGAACGAAGCCGGCTTTCTCGCCCATCAGGTGAACCGACAGACTACAACGCGCCAGATCGGCCTCCAAAGCGGCCTTGAGCTTGTCCGCGTCGATCGGCAGCGGCCTGTCCGGCAACACCTCGTGACCCAGTTGACGCAGCTCCGCCCTGACCCGGTCTCGTTCTGCACTCAGATCAGAAGTGGTCTCCGCGAGATATACCGGATCACCTTGCGCCACGCCGCCGGAGGCGCCTTCGGCACCACGGATCTTGTTGAGTAAATCCGTGATCTCGTAGGCGATATCGCCAAGCCTTTCGAAATAACTCAGCTTGGCCTCATCGCCGAACTCGACCCGAAACTCCACCGGTCTGCCGGTCTCCGGATCGACCTTGAAGAATTCATAGCCCAGCAACTCATCCAGCGGCGCGGGTTGCGCATCGCGCGGTATCGCAGTCTTCACCACCTTGAAGATGCGGCTCTTATCCTCAATGCGTATCGCATCATCCGCGCGGCTGCGGAACTCCTCGAGTTCCTTGAGACACCAGTCCGACTTCAGATAACGCGGCGAAACGATGCTGATGAGCACCGCCGTCTTGGGCAACGCCTCCACCAGCGTGTCGTTGAAATAGTCATTGCCCTGCAGCTTGGGATCGCGCCAGATCTTCAGCTCCTCTCCCGAAACCTGCTGCACCATGGTGTCGAGGGTCTGGTGGAAACTGGTCACCCAACCGGTGTCGCCTTCCAGCAATGGCTTGTCGTCTATGTGGGCGTAACTGATAAAAATATCGTGCTCGAATGGCGCGGCTTGTCCCATCTGCTTCTCCGTTGGCAGCCGATCTGGTGAATGATGTTCGCAACGCATCAAGATTAGCCCAACAACGAGAAAGTTGTCGCGTTAATGAAACTGGGGCCACAGCACCCCAGCCTGATCCTGCAACACCGTCGATCCAATGTAGGGTGTGCCGTGCGCACCATTCGGCAATGGCAAAACCACCACACCAGGAACCCGGGACAGACACATTGGAGTAGCACGAAAATCGTGGTCTGTCCCCTATTCCTCTCTCATCGGTATCCAGAGCTTCGCTTCTGCGGTTGTGCCACTCCATTCTTCAGACTAAGCTATAGCTAAGTCATGTGCTAGAGCCGAGGTTTGAACCATGCACACGATCAATGTCCATGAGGCGAAAACGCACTTGTCCAAGCTGTTGGAACGTGTGCAGTCAGGTGAGGAAATCGTCATTGCTAAAGCAGGGACACCCGTCGCGCGAATGGTTCCCTATTCGCCGCCGAAACGAAAGATCACTCCACCAGGAGGGATGAAAGGCGAAATCTGGATCGCCGATGACTTCGATACGCCGCTGGACGGACTGTTCGAGTGCATCGAAGAAGATACAATTTCCCAATGAGACTGCTTCTGGACACACACTTGGTGCTGTGGTGGGAGGCGGACAACGCACGGTTGCCGGCCACATTGAGATCCTTGGTTGACGAAGCAGACCAAGTGTTCGTCAGCAGAGCCTCACTGTGGGAAATCGCAATCAAGCTATCGATAGGGAAACTACGACTCGACATCGCGAAGTTGGCTGGCAACATTGACGAACATGGCTTCGAGTGGCTCGATATCAAGAACCCGCACCTTTTACACTTGGCCCACTTGCCGATGTTCGACGATCACAAAGACCCTTTCGACCGGTTGCTCGTTTCCCAGAGCCAGTGCGAACCGCTAACGTTCGTGACGGTCGACCAGCGCTTGGCCCGATACGGGGATATGGTTAAGGTGCTTTGACACAGGCACGCCAACCTGCTGTCGAGGAAATAGAGGACAGACCACGATTTAACGCATCTGCTCTGAACTCAATCGCGCCCGGAGGGGTCGCTGCCACGGCGGCGGCCGCTCCCGCGACCGCCCGCCTCCGTGTCCTCGTCCCCTCCGGAATCCCCCGCTCCGCCCGGTCGGGGACCTGCGGCGAAACGGAAGCCCAGAAAGCTGAAGCGCAAGCCGCGCTGAACACGGAAGCGGTAGGCGGCGCGCAGCCTCCAACCGTTGAAGCTCCAACCGCCACCGCGCCACACGCGGAACGAGCCCCGCTCCGGACCTACCGGGTCCACCACGTAGTCACCCGAATACTCGCCGTACCAATCCTCGCACCACTCCCACACATTGCCGTGCACCTGGTACAGACCCCAGGGATTGGGTT
>CBDVAK010000240.1:0-5556 GCA_965371945.1 uncultured Candidatus Competibacteraceae bacterium | reverse complement strand
CTCGAAGGCACAGCCGTCCAGCTGCGTGCCAACGAGCGTAGCGGCGGGGTGCAGGCAAGTAGCTACCAATGGGAAATCGTCGAGGGCCGCGGCGCAACCCTGCTGAATGCTGACGCCGCGGTAACGACCTTCGTGGCACGGGAAATCAAGACCGACGTGGAAACGTTCCTGATTCGGCTGACCAGCACGTTCCCGACCGACAAGTCATCCTCGGCAACTCTGATCGTTCGCGTCCACAAACGTAAGCCGGCTGGGACGACCACCACAAGGACGAACGAACGCTACGGCTTTGACCCATGGTTTTATGGCTCAGTGGGGTCTGGATTCGGATATATCTGGAATTATCCGATTTACATCCCCATCATCATTCCGCCACCCGGCGAGATCTGGCCCCCGGACGAACTTCCGATCATCGACCCCGAGCCGTTGCCACCCGGGGAAATAGACCAACTGCCACCAGATCTGCTGCCCCCGGCAACATTGCCCGAGGACTTCGATTTTCCGGAGGCAATGCCGTTGCCTGCCGACGACGGACAGCTGCCGTTGCCAGAACCAACCATCATCACTGAACCGGCAGACAATCTGACCCCGGATATGGAACCGATTCGCGAAACTGATATCACACCGGCCGGTCCCTGGGGCTTTGCGCAGGACGAAGACGCCGGCTTTGGCGATGATCCGGGCGATGGCTTTGGAGGAGATTTCGGGGGCGATGCCGGCGGAGATTTCGGCGGGGATTTCTAAAACGAGCCTGTAGGCTGTGGTCCCTCCCGAAAACTCACGCGTCGTCCGAACGCCGGGCATCAATGAGTTGGGCGCAGCGATTGAAACGGGTGTTCAACATCGACGTCGATATCTGCCGAGCCTGCAGTGGCGCCGTCAGGATTCCGAGGAGGACTCGAGCTGCCGACGCCGGGATTGTCTCAGTCCCAACCGGCAGGATCCCACAGCAGGGCATCGAGAGAGTCCTGCCAGCCGAATTGTTCGAGATCGACGCGGCCGTTGAGAAATACCACGCCTTCGGACTCCAGCAGTTCTTTCTGACGTCGCCAGCGTTCGCTGCCGGCCGCGAAGGAGATGCCGCCGCGAGCATTGATGACCCGATGCCAGGGCAGCTCAGATCCTGGCGGTAGTTTGTGTAGTGCCTGGCCGACCATCCTGGCCGCGCGTGGCATCCCGGCGGCGCGGGCGACCTGGCCGTAGCTGGCTACCCGACCATGGGGAATCCGGGCCACGGTCTGATAGATGCGCGCGCGGCGTGCATTGCCATCGGTCTGCTGTGGTGGCGCTGTCATCGATCGCGCAACGCTTTGCGAATCCGTTCCAGGCCTTCCTCGAGCAGGGTGCGGGGACAGCCGAAGTTGAGCCGCGCGAAACCTGCTCCGCCTGGTCCGAAGTCATCCCCGCTGTTGAGCGCCACGCGGCCGTGCTCGAGCAGGTACCGATGGGGATCGGTCGCGGCCGGGGTGTTACGAAAATCCAACCAGCTGAGAAAGGTGGCCGATGGCCGTGTGGCCCGGATCTCCGGCAACTCGCGGGCCAGATAGTCGAATACGAAATCACGATTGCCCGCCAGGTAAATCAGCAGTTGCCGGTGCCAGTCGGCGCCATCCCGATAGGCAGCCAGGGCCGCGTGTGGTCCCAGGATATTGACATTCGGCACGATGCCTCTGGCCGCCTTCTCCAGTCGCTTTCTCAGCTCCGGGTTCTGGACCACCGCGAAGCTGAAATACAAACCGGCTATGTTGAAGGTTTTGCTGGGCGCCATCAGAGTGATGCAGTTTTGTGAAATGTCCGGGTCGATGGCCGCGATGGGTTGATGTTCGCTATGGTCCAGGTTCAGGTCGCAGTGAACTTCGTCGGCACAGATCACGGTGCCGTGGCGCGCGCAGATTTCCGCCAGCCGAGTCAGTTCCGCCATCGTATACATCTCGCCGACCGGGTTGTGGGGATTGCAGAGCATGAACATCCCGGTGCGGTCGGTGATGGTGGATTCGAAGCCGTCGAAATCGATCCGGTAGCGTAGCCGATCCTGTTCCACATAGGGATTGAGTTGATGCGTCAGCAGTTCGCGCTGCTGGTCGCCGGGTGCACTCAGGAAGGGGGGGTAGATGGGGGTCTGCATCAGGATCTGATCCCCGGGCTCGCCGATCGCGCGACTGACCAGGTTGAGTCCGCAGCCCAGACCCGGCAGGTACATCAGCTCTTGTGGCTGCACGCTCCAGCGGTAGCGTTGCAGCAGCCTTGCGCAAATGACTTCGGCAAGCTCCTGGTAGCGGTGGCCGTAGCCGAAGATACCATGCGTGACTCGCTCCCGAAGCGCGTCGATGACCGCGGGTGGCGGCGCGAAGTCCATGTCCGCCACCCAGAATGGTAGTACGTCCTCGGCATACCAGTCCCATTTGAGGCTGTCACTGTGGCGGCGATTGGCCACCTGGTCGAAATCGTATGTCATCAACCGCTCCCTGGGGTTCGCACAGCACTTGTCGCGCGTCCCGGACTGGATGACTCCGCCATGAGACGGTTCACAGGCCGATACCGCGCAGGTAACCGGTGCCGCCAAGCGCATTCATCTGCGCCAGGATCCACTGTTGGCGTTTGCGGAGGTAGGGTGTTGGTGCGGTCACCCGGTAGCGACTGGGAGCCGGTAACACCGCGGCCAGCATAGCGGCCTGTTCAGGGCGGAGTCGGGCGGCAGGCGTTTGAAAGTAGGCCTCGCTGGCAGCACCGACACCGAACAACCGGGGGCCTAGTTGGGCGATGTTCATGTAGATTTCGAGTATGCGTTGCTTCGGCCAGGCCAGTTCGATAAGCACAGTCAGCCATGCTTCCATCCCTTTGCGCATATAGCTGCGACCGTTCCACAGGAACAGGTTCTTGGCGACCTGCTGAGAGATGGTGCTGGCGCCACGCAGACGACCGCCCCGGCGATTTTCGCTCATCGCAGCACCGATCGAGGCAAAATCGAAGCCGTAGTGGAGCGGGAATTTCTGATCCTCGGCGGCGATCACGGCCAGCGCGAATTGAGGTGAAATCTGTGCCAGCTCCAGCCACCGGTAACGTGGATGTGAGGTGCTCGGGTCCGCGAACCGCTCCTGCAGCATCACTGAGGAAGTGGGTGGGTCCAGCCAGCGTAGTGCCAGCACCGGCAGCGCCGACGCCAGCAATATCGTCAGCAGCGCGTATAGTGTGGTACGCCACAGGAACCTGAATGCGGGGTGTTTTCCGGTGCGCCGGCGGCGGCTTTTTTTCTTCCTGGACACGGGCAACCGATGCTATGCAGATGATTGTTGGAAGTCCGGATTGTACCTGCGAAATATCCGCTCTGGTTGTGAGGAAGTCGTCCTGCCGGGCCGGCGAGCGGGATACAATCGTGAACTTTGCGGTCTAGAGTGTGCAACAAATAGCCGATCGGCCGCTACCTCGTGGCCGATGGAATTGCTGACGGAGTGCAACGATGCTGATCAAAAGGCCACCCGACATCAAACCGTCGGAGATCACCGATGAGGGGGTCTATCGGCGGCGGCGGGAATTTCTCAGGACCGCCGCGATTGCGGGAGGCGGGGTGGCGTTGGCTTCGGTCGGCGCGTGGACAGCTTACGCGGCGCTTGATCTGGGTGAGGTGGTGGAAGGGCCGTACAGCACCGATGATGAACTCAGCAGCTACGATGACATCACCAGCTACAACAACTTCTACGAGCTGGGTACCGGCAAGACCAGTCCGCGCAAGAATGCGCATTTCCTCAAATCAGACCCCTGGAGCGTGGTGATCGATGGTGAGGTGGGCAAACCCGGCAAGGTGGCAATCGAGGATTTGATCAAACCCCACGCGATTGAAGAGCGGGTCTACCGCCTGCGCTGTGTCGAAGCCTGGTCGATGGTGATTCCGTGGAACGGTTTCGCGCTGGGCGATCTGCTCAAGCGCTTCGAACCCAGTTCACGGGCCAAGTATGTTGCGTTCGAGACCATCTATGACCCCGAGATGCTGCCAACTCAGCGTCGCAGCGTGCTCGACTGGCCCTATGTGGAAGGTCTGCGCATGGACGAGGCCATGCACCCGCTGACCCTGCTCGCGGTGGGTCTCTACGGTAACATCCTGCCCGGCCAGAGTGGCGCGCCGCTGCGTCTGGTGGTGCCCTGGAAATATGGTTTCAAGAGCATCAAATCCATCGTCCGGATCACCCTCACCGAGCAGCAGCCATCGACCACCTGGAACCTGCTGGGTCCGCGCGAGTACGGTTTCTACTCGAACGTCAACCCGGAAGTCGATCATCCCCGCTGGAGCCAGAAGCGCGAGCGGCGCATCGGTGATTTCCTCAAGCGCGACACGCTGGCGTTCAACGGCTATGGTGATCAGGTCGCCAGCCTCTATACGGGCATGGATCTTCGCAAGAATTTTTGATGAACATCAAACACCTCAAGATACTGGTTTTCGTGTTGGCGCTGTTGCCACTGGCTTGGCTGGTGAAGGCGGCGCTGACCGGTGGCCTGGGCGCCAACCCGGTGGAGGAGATCACCTTCACCACCGGTGACTGGGCGTTGCGGTTCCTGTTGCTGACCCTGGCGATCACGCCGTTGCGGCAGTTAACCGGCTGGAACCGGTTGATCCAGTTGCGACGCATGCTGGGGCTGTACGCTTTTTTCTACGCAAGCCTGCATCTGTCCACCTATCTGGTATTCGATCAGTTCTTCGATTGGCGCGCGATCGTCGAGGACGTGTTGAAACGCCCCTACATCACCCTGGGTGTGAGCTGTTTCCTGCTGCTGTTGCCGCTGGCGGTGACCTCGACCAACGGCTGGATTCGCCGTCTCGGAAAGCGCTGGCGGTTACTCCACCGCTTGGTTTACCCGGCAAGCCTGTTGGCGGTGACTCACTATCTGTGGCTGGTCAAGGCAGACTATCGCGAACCACTGATCTATTCCGGTATCGCACTCGGTCTGCTTGGGTTCCGGCTGCTGCCTGGTTCGCTGCGTCGCCTTCCGGCGTTGCGGATCAAGCGTCCCTTTGCCAGGGCCGGCACGGTGCGTCAATCCGCATAGCGGCTGGAAGTGCGCGCGCCTGGTCGGTCAATCGATCCAGCCACCGACACTCTGCAGCGGCCTGGGATCGTTGCCCATGGTCACCCAGGCGGTCAGGGCCTGCCGGTCTGCGTTGATGCGGGTCTCGGGCAGCGCCAGCTCTCCCTGGAAGCCGCCGTCATCAACTTGCATTTGCACACGTTCGTAACCCAGCGCGACGAAGTCGTGGTTTAGTTGGCGGCCCCGGTTTTCACCGGAGGCAACTTCGGTGCTGAGATCGAACCCGGTGACGGCCAGGTGCAGGATCAGCGGTCCATGGATCCCGAAATCCGGCGCAAAGCGTGCACTCACCACGCCGTTGTCCAGACTCAGACGCAGGGTGCCAATCTCGAGTTCATCGGCATTTTCAAGCACCGGCCTGCCAAACCAGCCACGCCACTCCTCACCATTGACCACGAACCCCGGTGTGTACACCGTGGACACCAGCCCGCTGCGGGCATAGTTGCGTTGCCGGGCCGAATAGCGTGGGCTTGCGAA
>CBDVAK010000239.1:0-5581 GCA_965371945.1 uncultured Candidatus Competibacteraceae bacterium | reverse complement strand
AATCCTGCGCAATCTGGTAACTTTGTTTCGGCCAATCGCCTAAGGAGTCCGCGGTATGACGTATCAGAATATCCGCTTGCAGCAGCCGGAACCCGGCATTCGTGTGCTGACTATCGACCGGGCCCCGGTGCTCAACGCATTGAATGCCGACACGCTCGAAGAGCTCGATGCCGCGATCGCGGAGGTGGCCGGAGATGCTGCAGCAAGAGTGATGCTGCTGACTGGTGCCGGCGACAAGGCGTTTGTGGCCGGGGCGGACATTTCCGAAATGGTGTCTCTGACCGCCCTGCAGGCCAGGCGCCTGTCCGAGCGCGCGGCGTCGGTATTGCAACGTCTGGAAGGCCTGCCGATACCGGTCATCGCGGTGGTCAACGGCTATGCTTTGGGGGGCGGCTGTGAGCTGGCGATGAGCTGTGACTGGATTATCGCCAGCGAACAGGCGATATTCGGGCAACCGGAGGTCAAGCTGGGCGTGCCTCCGGGTTTTGGCGGTACCCAGCGACTGCTGCGGCGGGTTGGTACCGCCATGGCGCTGGAGTTGATGACCAGTGGTCGGCAGGTCAAGGCGGAGGAGGCCCGCGAAATCGGCTTGGTCAATCACGTCTATGCGCAGCAGGAACTGATGGAACGGGCCATGGAGATGGCTCGCACCATCGCGACCCGGGCACCTCTGGCGGTAGCGCTGGTCAAGCAGGCAGTACAGCGTGGGCAGGATCTCGACCTTGGAAACGCCTGTGCTCTGGAGACACAGTTGTTCGCGCTTAGTTTTTGCAGCCGCGATCGGGTAGAGGGAATGCAGGCGTTTCTCGATCGTCGCGAGCCGAAATTTTCGGGTGAGTGATCTACTTGTGGGCAAACGAGAAGTGGGGAAACCATGGCGCTGAAAGAGATACTGGTCCACCTGAGTCACACCGGGCAGTGCAAGAAATGTCTGGAGTTGGCGGTTGACCTGGCGGCACGCCATCAGGCGCGCCTGGTGGGTTTGTGCGTGGTCACAGTGACCAACACCCCTAATTTCGTACCGGGGGAACTGGTGCAGCGTGAGATCGAAAAACTGCGGCGTCAGGCGGATGAGTTGCAGACCCGCTTCGCGGCAGCGGCGAGCGCCGCTGACATCGTTTCCGAGTGGCGCAGGATCGACAATACGGAGATTCGCGCCGATGTCACCGCGATCGTGCGCACCCATGCCCTGTACAGCGATCTGCTGGTGGTCGGGCAGATCGATCGCCAGGCCGGTGACGGTAGCGTACCCGTCGATTTGCCTGATCGTCTGGTTCTGGAGACCGGTCGGCCCGTCATCGTCGTTCCCTATGCCTGGCGCTATCATGAGGTCGGTGACCGGGTGCTGGTGGCCTGGAACGCTCGCCGGGAGGCCTGCCGTGCCGTCAACGATGCAATGCCGATACTGCAATGCGCTCGTCATGTCCGGGTTCTGGCGTTGCAAAGCGGTGGCGGAATGGCGGATCACGGTGAGGTGCCGGGTGCGGATATTTCCACCCATCTGGCCCGGCACGGCGTTAACGTGGAAGCCGAGTTTGCGGTTGCCGAGGACATCGAGGTCGGTGACATGCTGCTTTCCACCGTGGCTGCAGAAAGCGTCGACCTGCTGGTGATGGGTGGTTATGGCCGCTCGCGGATGCGTGAGTATGTACTGGGAGGCGCCACCCGGCACCTGTTGAAACACATGACGGTGCCGGTGTTGATGTCGCATTGAAGCCGATCCGGTCAGCGGTGGGCGTGGCCGATCGTAATCAACCGGTGGTGGTCTATTGCCAGACCGGCTATCGCGCCGGCCAGACCTATCTGGCTTTGCGCTCGCTCGGCTTGGAACAAGTGCGTTTGTACGACGCCTCGATGGTCGAATACGCTCAGCAGGGTTCGGCGCCACTGGCACAGGGGATGTGACCCGGTGCGGAGCGGCGGTGGCCGGCATAGCCTCGGGGCAGTGTCTCGCACGATGGTCTAGAATTGCGGTTGTGGAGTGGGCGGATGCGGCGACGGGTTTCTTTACAGTGATCGCCAGGTCGCTCACCGGCTGCGGGCGGAGCAGTCTGATTTATCGGGAAAATGCTCCCGGTGGCACGGGATCTGAATTGAAATCGGATACCACAAGGACGGCATGATGGACTGGGAACCAAACATGGAAAAAAGGATTAGCCAGCGGGTACAGGTAGGGATCACCGCCTATGTATCCCGGGACAATGGACCACGCTGGAGTTGCCGCACCGGCAATGTCAGCAGCCGGGGAGCATTCCTGGAAGTCAGCGGTCACAACCTGACCGAGGGCAATCTGCTGCGTCTGGCGCTGGTGATCAGCCGCGGTGCGGTGGCACGGGTGTTCATGCGTGATGCGGTGGTGGTGCGTGCCGAACCTCAGGGTGTCGGTATCGCATTTTCCGGTGTGGCACGAACCACTGTGCCGGCTCCGGTGCGGGAAGTCGGGCAAACCTAGCCCGTCCCGGCTGAGCCTCGCCGGGCCCTCCTGAGGGCGATCCCGCCAAACGAGTTGGCCAGGACCAACGTAACACTGGTGGCCATGGCCGCCATGGCCCAGGACGGGTGCACCAGTCCGGTGGTGGCGAGCGGTACACCGACGCCATTGAAGAAGAAAGCGAGCCACAGGTTCTGAACCGTCTTGCGGTAGCTCATGCCGCCGATCGCGATTGCTTCCGGCACTGCACCCAGGCGTTCGCCGATCAGCACCACATCCGAAGATTCGATGGCGATGTCGGTGCCGGCGCCGATGGCGATGCCGACGTGGGCCTGCATCAGCGCAGGGGCGTCGTTGATGCCGTCCCCGACCATGGCCACGCGGCCGCCTTCGGCCTGCAGGTCGCGAACGATCGCTGCTTTGTCCCCGGGAAGTACTTCCGCGCGTACCCGATCTATACCCACCTGTCGGGCCACGGCAGCCGCTGTGTGCCGGTTGTCACCGGTGACCAGCAATGGGACCAGACCCAGCGCCTTCATCTCCGCCACCGACTCCGCGGCATCGGGCTTGACCGCATCGCTGATGGCGACGATGCCCACGGCCTGTCCGTCGATGGCAACCACGATAGCCGTCTGAGCGTTGTGTTCGTGACGCACCAGCAACGCTGCCGCCACTTCGGTGTCAATATCATGCGAGTTCAGGAAGCGTCGGGTACCGGCCAGCACCTTGCGACCTTCCACCGTGGCCTCGACCCCGGCGCCGGTGATCGCCTGAAATCCCTCACAGGTGGAAATGGCCAGATCTTCGCGTTGCGCCGCCGCGACCACCGCGCGCCCCAACGGATGCTCGGACGGCGCCTCGGCTGATGCGGCGAAGTGCAAGACCTCATCGCGGCTGAGTGCCCCCAGGGATTCGATTTCGGTCACACCGGGTTTTCCAACGGTGACGGTCCCGGTCTTGTCGAGGATGACATGGGTGACATCCTTTAGGATCTGAAACGCCTCACCCGAGCGAATCAGGATGCCGCGCTCGGCGGCCATGCCGCCACCCCGGATCAACGCCAGCGGCGTCGCCATGCCGAGCGCGCACGGATACCCCATCACCAGGACCGTCACAGCGGCATAGATGGCCCGCACCCAATGGGGTTCCGCCGTCCAGTTGCCGGGCGCCAATCCCCAGAACAACAACGCCGCCACCGCAATCGTCAGCACTGTCGGCACGTAATGTTTCAGCACTCGGTCGACCAGCACGATGATGCCCGGCTTCATCGCCCTGGCTTCCTCGACGTGGCGTGCGACCTGGCGCAGGAAGCTGTCCTCACCGATGCGGGTGACTTCGACCAGCAGCGTTCCGGTCTGGTTTATGCTGCCGCCGATCACTTCCCCGCCCGTCGTCTTTTCCTCAGGGAGAGGTTCACCGGTTACCAGGGATTCATCGATGGCGCTGTGCCCTGCCAGCACCCGACCATCGACAGGCACCTTTTCACCGGGGCGGATACGGACGTGGTCACCGACCCGGATGGCGTCGATATCGATTTCGGTCTCCGCCCCGTCGCGGACCACCCGCGCTGTCGGCGGCTGCATCTCGAGCAACCTGCGCACACTTTGCGACGCCTTGGTGCGGACCAGCATCGAGATGTAACCTGACAGCAGGTGATAGGTGGTGAGGAAGACCACGACACCGAAGAAGTCCACGGCGGGAAAGCCGACGAAACCGTACCAGTTCAGGAACGGTATCGGGGTGCCCAACAGGCCGCCGGTGTATGCGCCGATTGCGGCGATGCTGAGCAATACATGCTGATTGGCGATACCGCGCCGGCCCGCTCCCCATGCCATACGGATGATACGGCGTCCATTCCAGCCGAACACAAAAGTGGCGATCGCCCAAGCAGTCCATGCGTGCCAGTTCCGCATCTGCCATAGCCCCAGCCACATGGCTGACATGGCCAGGATCAGGGTGCCGGCGAAAACTGCTGCAGTGATCAGGTCGCGTCGTTCGGTCCGTGCCTCGCGTTGCTGTTCTTCGAAGGCGTTGACCTTGCCCGGGTCGCGAATAGCGAAACCCAGCGCCCGCATGGTGTCTTTGATCGCGGTGGGGGAGGTGGCATCGGCGCGATAGCGGACCAGGGCTTCCTCGTGGGCGAGCGAAACGTGAACCTCGTCGATGCCCTTGTCTCTGCACAGCGCTTTCTCGATGGAGTTGGCGCAGAAGGAACAGCTCATGCCCCCGATCTTCAGTTGCAGGGTGGCGAGTCCTTGCTTCATGGAGGGCGCCGCGGAGGAGGCTGAAGTCATAGCTGCCTGCCTCTCAACGGATTGCCGCCAGCAGTTCATCGGGCAGGAACGGGTCAGCCAGAGCGTCGCTCCTCAAGGCCAGCATGTCGGCAAGGAACATGGCGGCACTGGTCGAGAAGTCCTTGTCGGCCAGTGACCACTTGCCATCCTGGTAGATGACCCTGGTGGCGAACACGGCTGCGGTACCGGTATCCCTGGAGGCGGGCAACAGCGGGTGAGCAAAATGAGCCTCCGGTTGGGCTTCCAGATAGGTGCCGCTGACCAGTGGCAGCGGGCTCGCTCGAAGCATCCCTGAGCGGACGATGGCGTTTTCGAAGAAGCGCGGATACAAGCTCCGCGCCTTGGCCGCCGGTCCATCCGGGCCATACCAGCGCATGGCGTTCAGGGCCGCGATGACCGCGCCCGCCGTGGTCGGCGTATAAACACCGCTGCCATTCGCGGCCAGGAATACGCCGGCGTTGTCATTCCACAGCGGCAACAGGACAGTACTGAACCTGTCGGCGGCGGCATCCGCAAAGTCCGGTTCGTCAAGCAATCGGCTCGCCTCGATCAGTCCGTAGATACCGAGCGCAATGTCTTCGAGGTCCGTCGCCGTTGTCTCGGTCAGCGACCGGGCCTGCACGCGGGCGAGGTCCATCGCCTGTTGCCGGCTGGCATTGTTGTCAACCGCCAGGGCATAGAAACCCAGAGCCGCGATGGTGACAGCACGATCGGCGGGGCTGTCCGGTGGCAGTTTGTTGATGGCGGCGAAAGCCTGATCCGCGAGGGGGCGGTAGTCGTTGGCATCGGTCAGTTCAGCGTATGCCTGGTGCCAGTAGTCCTCGCGCGCGCTGCTGCCGGCAAGGATCAGGCTGGA
>CBDVAK010000238.1:0-5672 GCA_965371945.1 uncultured Candidatus Competibacteraceae bacterium | reverse complement strand
CAGCTCACGATCGGCTATCTGGAGCTCAGGACGGACCTGCGCTACGACAAACGGCGGATGCGTGCGGAATTCCCTATGCAGCCACTGGGGCGACCCTACGCGGGCGCCGAGGTCGCGCTCAAGGAATCCCGTTTCACTGGCGCATCGCTGGGAATCACATTCAGCCTGGAACGGATCCGTGCCAAGGACAGCGCGGATCTGCTGGCCCGTACCAGAACACTGGCCGCCGCCGGCGTCCGCTTCTTGCTGGCCGACCTGCCCGCCGCCGAGCTTGCGGCACTCGCCACCGCCACCCGTGACCTCGATATTCTGATCTTCAACATCTCGGCCCGCGAGGATACCCTGCGTCAACAGCAGTGCCAGACCGGTCTGCTGCACATCATACCCAGCCATGCCATGCTGTTCGATGCGCTGGCGCAGCATCTGGTGGCGCACAAATGGAAAGAAGTGCTGGTACTGGGTGGCCCCGAACCCGATGACCAGAAGTTGCTGGAGGCATTCGATCGTTCCGCCCGGCGCATGGGTCTGGACATCGTCGCGCGCCGGTCTTTCGTACTCAGCAACGATCCTCGCGAACGCGATCGCAACAACATCGCGCTGTTGACCGGCGGCGAAGACTACGACGTGGTGTTGGTCGCGGACAGCTACGGCGAGTTCTCCCGCGACCTGCCCTTCAAGACCATGCTGCCACGGCCAGTGGTAGGTAGTGCAGGGCTGTCTCCGGCAGCCTGGTCCTGGGCCTGGGAACGACACGGCGCCCCGCAACTCAACAAGCGTTTCGAGAAACATGCCAAGCGCCGCATGGGCAGCGTCGACTGGGCGGCATGGATGAGTTTCAAGTCCATCGTGGAGGCGGTACTGCGCACCGGTGTCGGTGAATTCAACGCCGTGCGCAACTATCTTCTGAGTGACAAGATCGTGCTCGATGGTTTCAAGGGCAACCGGCTGGCCTTTCGTCCCTGGAACAACCAGCTTCGACAACCGGTGCTGCTGACCACGCTCAACTGGGTGGTGGCGCGGGCTCCCCTGCAGGGTTTCCTGCATGCCAGCAACAACATGGACACCCTGGGCTTCGACCAACCCGAAAGCCTTTGCGAAGCGGCTGACAGATGAAACTTGCGCACGCAGCCCTGGCGCTGCAAGCGGTCAGTGGCCGCGAATTCACCAAATTCATACACCAGACCGGGCGTCTGCTGTCCGCGGTGGTACGACCCAGCCTGTGGCTGATCATCTTTGCAGCCGGATTTCAGAATGTATTCGGCGTATCCATCGCACCGCCCTACCAGACCTATATCGAGTATCAGGTCTACGTCGCGCCAGGATTGCTCGGCATGGTGCTGCTGTTCAATGGCATGCAGTCATCGCTGGCCATGGTTTACGACCGCGAGATGGGAATCATGCGGCTGTTGCTGACCGCTCCACTGCCGCGCTGGTACCTGCTGCTCTGCAAACTGATCGCCGGCACCTTGCTGTCGGTCCTGCAATGTTATGCTTTTCTTGCCGTATGTGCTCTGTTTGGCGTCGACCTGCCGTGGCTGGGCTGGCTGCTGGCATTGCCCGCCCTGATCCTGGTCGGTCTGATGCTGGGTGCGCTGGGGCTGCTGTTGTCGGTCACCGTCAAACAGTTGGAGAATTTCGCCGGTACCATGAACTTCGTGATTTTCCCGATGTTCTTTCTTTCCACCGCCCTGTACCCGCTGTGGAAACTGCAGGAATCCGGTGCCGAGGCGGTCTATCAGATCACCCGTTTCAACCCGTTCACCCACGGAGTGGAATTGATCCGCTTCGCCATGTACAGCCAGCTCAATGTGACCAGCATGCTGGTGGTGTTGGCTGCGTTAGCGCTGTTTTTTGGCCTGGCGGTATGGGGCTACGACCCGCAACGCGGTCAGATACGAAAAAGCAGACGCGGGTAACCGCAAAGGAACGTCTCGAAAGCGGGTTGGCTGCCGTGCCCAACCCCGGTGTTTGTCCCAGCACGGCGAAGCTTGCCAGGGTCACGACCAGCCGACGACCGGTGCAAGCCACTACCAACTGGAGGAACCAGAACATGTTGAGCGTTAACAGAAAAACCAAGATCAGTGCGCCGGCCGATGAGGTCTGGAAAACCATCGCTGATTTCAACGGGCTCGGAAAATTCGTCGCGGCGGTGGCGAAGAGCGATATGGAAGGTGAAGGAACGGGCGCGGTGCGCA
Organism: uncultured Candidatus Competibacteraceae bacterium; assembly: GCA_965371945.1. Taxonomy (GTDB): domain Bacteria; phylum Pseudomonadota; class Gammaproteobacteria; order Competibacterales; family JAHEDQ01; genus CBDVAK01. The sequence goes on along the minus strand of CBDVAK010000238.1, from coordinate 3,477 downwards.
CCCTGACCACGGTCGACGGAGGGCAGATCGTGGAACGTCTGGAGTCACACGATGACAGTTCCAGGACCCTCAGCTACCGGATCACTTCCTCTCCATGGCCGCTGCTCAACTATGTCAGCACCATGCATATCACCCCCACCGAAGACGGTCATTGCGAGCTCGAATGGTCCTGTGAAATGGGTACCAAAGAGGGCGCTGAGCAGGAGATGCAGGAGACCATCGCAGGAATCTACGAGATGGGCTTCGATGGCCTGAAAAAACTCTACGGGGGCTGACAGACAAGGCACACGGGCGGCCGCGGCCGCCTGTGGCTCACCGAGCCTCCCGATAGCGAGCCTGCAAGCCCTTCGCACTGCCAAAGTGCGCGCAGATGTCGGCCCCTACTCGGGCACTTCGACCAAAACCTTGATACTGGAATACCACTCGGCGACATTTTCAATATCGTCGTCGCTGAGCATCTGGGCGATGATGTTCATCTGCGCGTGCTGACGATTGCCGGCGCGAAATGCCTGCAGCTGGATGACCAGGTATTCCTTCTGCTGGCCGCTGAGGTTTGGCACCATCGCAGTAGTCGCCTGACCGTCCATGCCATGACAGGTTTGACACACTGCCTGAACTTTTTCCCTGCCAGCCGCCAGTTCCCCCGCTAGCGCATCACTGATCAGCAACTGGATCGCCAACAACATCAATACGTTGGTAGATATGCGAATCATGTTTGGCACGCCATGGAATAATCCTGCGGGCCGGCACCAACCCGCCCCGCATCACCTGGGCGTGATCAGTTCTCGTAGTAAATGCGATAAACGGCGCCGGCCTTGTCATCCGAGACCAGTATCGATCCATCGACGTATTGCTGCACATCAACCGGCTGACCGGAGTACACGCCATTGTCCTGCAACCAGCCCTCCGCGAACGGTTCAGTCTTGGCGGCGTTGCCTTCCTCATCCAGGAAGGTGACCATCACCCGTGCTCCGCGGGGTTTGGTGGCATTCCAGGAACCGTGCTGGGCAACGAAAATCGCGTTCTTGTATTTCGCCGGGAACATGTTGCCGGTGTAGAACATCATCCCCAGGTCGGCTGCATGGGCGATCATCTCCACCTGCGGTGGCACATAACGCGATGCCAGTTCCTCGGGAATCTCCTGCCCCTTGTACTCGTTGGTCCACACTTCTCCACCGCCGTAATAGGGCGCGCCATACCACATTCCCATTTGCGGCATCTTGTTCAATTCACCGGGTGGAGTCTCGTCTCCCATGCCGTCTACCTGGTTGTCGGTAAACCAGAGACTGCCGTCCTTGGGGTTGAAGGCATGGCCCACCGAGTTGCGAATCCCGGTGGCAACCACTTCACGGTTGGAACCATCTCGGTCCATGCGGATCATGCCGCCAATGCCGGTTTTGAGGTATAGGTCGATTTTTTCCTGCGGCGCCACGTTGAAAGGCTGCCCAAGACTGATATAGAGCTTGTCGTCCGGCCCGATCACGCATACCCGGGCAGTATGATTGTAGGACTCTTCGTCCACCGGAATCAGCTCACCCTGGGGCACGATGGGCACCGCGACCGTATCGGGGCTCTCCATGAAGAACTCGGCCGCCGGAAACATCAGCACACGATTGCGTTCAACCACAAAAAGAAAACCGTCCGGTGAGTAGCAGACACCATTCGGCAACTCGAACTTGACGCTCGGGCTGAACTCCTCGACGGTATCGGCGACATTGTCCATGTCCCGGTCGGTCGCCGCCCACACTTTGGTTTTCTTGGTGCCGATCCAGACCGTGGCCTTGTTGCGGCCCACCGCCATGTGCCTGGCATCGGGCGCCAGCGCGAACAACTCAATCTTGAAGCCGTCCGGCAGCTTGATGGTTTCCAGCACTTTCCTCAGGTTGTCGGCATACTTGCCTTCCTGGGGAATGCTCTCGCCCATCGTCGTCCCGGTGGTCTGAAAGGCGCCCAGTCTCTTGAGGTTTGCGTCGTCCCCGGCCGCCAGTGCCGAACTGGTCAGAAAGGGTACTGCCGCACACACGGCGGCGGCCCATCTCACAACACGATATCCATGCCGTCCCTGGCAACCTCCCATCCCGACGCGCTCACCTCGGCCCGTTCGGGGCTGTCATCGAGCAGAACAGGGTTGGTGGTATTGATATGGATGAATATTTTTCGCTCGACATCCAGATCGCGAAATGCGGCGACAGTGCCATCGTCACCCGATACGCTCATGTGCCCCATACGCTTGCCGGTCTTGACCCCGACACCGGCCACAATCATCTCATCATCCTGCCACAGCGTGCCGTCGAACAATACCAGGGGCGCGCCGCGCAGGCGCGCCGCCAGCGAATCCGGAATAGACGCGCAGCCGGGGATATAGAAAAACACTGGCCGCGATTCCGCGCCGGAAACCTCCAGCGCCACGGTATCCTCGGCCACCGAGCCAAAATTCGGCCCCTTGCTCTCATCCTCAAGCCACAAGGCCACTTTGCCAGGGACTGCGAACGGGCGCACATGGATACCCAGTGGCACGCCATCCGAATCCCGCAGTTCAACCCTCTCATCGAGTTGCAGAGACTGCCGTGACACGAACTCGGGATTGAGCACATTGAAAACCGGGTTGGCCGCCAGCACGCCCAATACCCTCCCGGTACCGTAGACACACAATGGCTGTGACTCGCGCAGCGTCAGCAACCCTGCTATATGATCGACATCGGCATTGGTCAGTACCACGGCTTTGATGGGACTGTCGCGCAGACCTTCGTTCGGGTGCAGCACCGGGTTGTCAAAAATCTGCTGACGCAAGTCCGGTGAGGCGTTGAACAGCACCCATCGCCGGTCATCGGCACTGACCGCGATCGAGGACTGGGTGCGTGGGGTCGCGGCAGGATCACCACCCCGGGCGCGACGACTGTTGGGATGATTACAATTCCACTGAGGATAACCCCCGCCGGCCGCGGCACCCAGGACGCGAATTTTCATGTCAGGAACTCCAGTGATGGCATCGAGAATGACCAAAATACCCGGGCGGCTGTCCGAGCGGCTTCCCAGTCTATCGCGAGCACTCCAGTGGGTGCGAGTGGCTGAGCCACGATGTCGTAACTGTCTCAGGGTACTGTTGACCATGGTGAGCGTTGCGGGCTTGTCCGCAGGCGCGGAGACTCCGGCCCAACAGCCGACAGCGTTGGAACTTACCGAGGTGGCCGAAGGGTTCTATGCCCACCAGGGAGTGACCGTTCCATTTGGCGATCCCCGTCACGAGGATGTCGCGAACATCGGTTTCGTGGTCGGTTCACAATGCGTGGCAGTCATCGACACGGGCGGCTCGGTGACCTATGGGGAGCGACTGCGCCAAGCTATAGCGGATACCACGCCGCTGCCCATCTGCTATGTCATCAATACCCACGTGCACCCTGACAAGATACTCGGCAATGCAGCGTTCCAGGATACCGGAGCCGTGTTCGTCGGCCACCGCAATCTGCCACGCGCACT
>CBDVAK010000237.1:0-5679 GCA_965371945.1 uncultured Candidatus Competibacteraceae bacterium | reverse complement strand
CCATTCGAACCGCCATCGCCAGTTGCCTTCCGCGCTACCCGGTGTATTCATACGCTGGTCCGCCGGCAGATAGAGCAGATCCTGCATCGGCAGTATGGCGAGCTGAGCCACCGAGCCCAGTACACTGCGGTACAGGCGGTCCACGACCTCCTCATCCACGCATCCCAGGTAATCCCGGACCTTGCCGCGACCATGCGGGTCCAGATCCTGCCACCAGCCCAGCGTGGTGGTGTTGTCATGGGTACCGCTGTAGACCACCGAGTTGCGCACATGATTGTGCGGCAGGTACGGATTTTCGGGCCCACCGTCGAAAGCGAACTGCAGAATGCCCATGCCCGGCAGGCCGAAGGCATCCCGCAGTGCGTGGACCTCGGGCGTGATCATACCAAGGTCCTCCGCCACCAGCGGCAGACCACCAGCCTCCGCCCTCAACACCTCCAACAGCGCCGCACCAGGCGCTTCGACCCATTGCCCCTCCACCGCCGTATCAGCTTTCGGATCGATTTCCCAGGCTGCCTGCAAACCACGAAAATGGTCGATTCGAACCAGATCGTACAACTCTAGCTGACTGTGCAGACGCTCCACCCACCAACCAAAACCATCCTCTTCGAGGTGCTGCCAGTGATAGTGAGGATTGCCCCAACGCTGTCCGGTGGCCGAAAAATAGTCGGGTGGCACCCCGGTTATGGTTTCAGGCATCCCCAGCGCATCGAGGCGAAAGCACTCGCGACGCGCCCACACGTCGGCACTGTCGTGGGCCACGAACAACGGCATATCACCAAACAGCAATACCCCACGCTCGTTCGCATAGCGTTTGACCGCACTCCATTGCTCGCGAAACAGATACTGAAGAAATGCCTGAAACCCGGTCTCTGCCGCCAGTTCATCACCGGCGCGCCGGATAGCCACCGGATCGCGGTCGCGCAGAGCCTCTGGCCAGTGCCACCACGGCTGATGCCGGTATCGTTCTCTCAGGGCCTGATACAGACAGTAGTCGGGCAACCAGTGAGCGTGGGTGTGGCGAAACTTCTCGAATCCCGCGCTGCACTCGTCGTGTCGTGAGGAAAAAGCGTGGAATGCTGCCCGCAGACAGCGCTGACGCAACTGCGCCCGGCCTTCTCCGCTGGTGGCGGTGGGGATCACCTCTAGCAAACCACCGGCCTGCAGCGATGTCAGACTGATCAGCGCCGGGTCGCCGGCGTGCACCGACTGGGCACGATATGGGGAAAGATCCGCATGGGTGGGAGCCAACGGCAGAACCTGCCAGACACTGGCGCGGCTGGCGATCAGAAAATCGACGAAGTGGAAAGCCGCGGGATCCAGCTCGCCACGAGGGCCGGCACCCGGCAACGAGGTGGGATGCAGCAGCACACCGCAGCGCCGCCGATCCAGAAAACCGGCCGGTCCCGAAGACGAGGCATTCATCGGACCTGGTGGATATCCTGTCCCAGCATCTGCGGCGTCACCAGGACCACACCGCCCTCGGTGACATAAAACCGGTCGGCGTCCTCCAGACGATTCTCGCCGATCACAGTATCCGCGGGAATTTCGCAACCCTCATCGATGATGGCATTGCGAATCCTGCAATCAGGGCCAATACGGACGTTGGGCAACACCAGCGTTCGCTCCAGTTTGGTCCGGGAACGCACCAGCACCTGGGAAAACAGCAGCGAGTTCGCCACCAACGCACCCGAGATCACGCATCCTCCCGACACCATGGAATCGACCGCCATGCCGCGTCTGTCGTCGTCGTTGAATATGAACTTGGCCGGTGGCAGCTGCTCCTGATAGGTCCAGATCGGCCAGGCCCGATCATAGAGGTTCAGCGGCGGGCTGACCCCCACCAGTTCCATGTTGGCCTCCCAGTAGGCATCGACGGTACCGACGTCCCGCCAGTAGTTCTGCTTCGAAGTCTGTACGTCGACGAACGGATAGGCAAACGCGCGGTACTTGCCTACGATCGAAGGCAGGATGTCCTTGCCGAAATCGTGGCTGGTTTCCGGGTCGTCGGCATCCTTGATCAGTTGCTCGTAGAGAAAAGCCTTGTTGAAAACATAGATCCCCATGGAGGCCAGCACGGCATCGGATCGACCGGGCACGGTCTGCGGGTGGTCGGGTTTCTCGTCAAAACTGAGTATGCGGTTGTCGCGGTCCACCGATACCACACCGAAACCCTTGGCCTCCTCCACCGTCACTTCAACACAACCGACCGTGACATCGGCTTCATTGTCCAAGTGTGTTGCGATCATGGGGCCATAGTCCATCTTGTAGATATGATCGCCACCGAGAATCAGCACGTAGTCGGGATCATGCTGACGGATGATATCCAGATTCTGGAATACCGCATCGGCGGTGCCCTGGTACCACGACGCCTGGATTCGCTGCTGGGCCGGAAGCAGTTCGACATACTCCCCGAATTCGCCACGCAGGAATCCCCACCCCTTCTGAATGTGCAGAATCAGCGAGTGCGCCTTGTACTGGGTCAGTACCGAGATCCGCCGGATGCCGGAGTTGATGCAGTTGGAAAGCGGAAAATCGATGATCCGGAATTTCCCACCGAATGGCGTGGCCGGTTTGGCCCGCCACTGGGTGAGGTGCTTGAGCCGGCTGCCGCGGCCACCCGCGAGAATGAGCGCCAGGGTGCTGCGAGTGAGCAGACTGACGTGGCGGGACCTGTTGTCGACTTGCATGGCAGCACTCTCCAAAAGCCCCGAACGGCTACCGGTGGCCGCACCCTGTGGTTGCGATCATAGCGCCGACGGTGGGTACGAGTCACTTCTATACCCACGACATACCGGATTCCGGCCTCCATCGCGGGCAAGCGCCATGATCGCGGTCAATCGGGAGGCATGGAAGGAAGTATCGTTCACTCCGGCGCCGTCACGCTGGTAACCTATCCATTCTGGAAATCCTAACCTGACCGGGTTCAGATCCTGGAATCGTCGCGAATGATCTCATACAGACGAGGTGCGCCACCTTGAACCGGAACCTGAACGACCCGTCGGTGCTGTACGTGACCTCGGAAGTCTACCCACTGGTCAAGACCGGGGGCCTTGCCGATGTCAGCGCCGCCTTGCCGGCCGCGCTTCGAGAGCTCGGCAGCGACTGCCGAATTCTGATGCCCGGCTACGCCGGGGTTGCGGAGCAGACCGGTGCACAGCCAGTGAGCGAGCCCTATCAACCGCTTTCGGCCTCACCGACAGTGCGCATACTGGAAGGCAGGATTCCCGACACCGGGGTACCCGTCTATGTGGTCGACTGCCCCCAGCTCTACCAGCGCAGCGGTGGACCCTACAGCGACCCGGGTGGTCACGAGTGGCCCGACAATGCCATCCGCTTCGGGGTACTTTCAAAAGTCGGCGCGGATATCGCAACCGACGTGGCGACTTCGGGATGGGTACCTGAACTGGTGCAGTGCAACGACTGGCAATCCGGTCTGTTGCCGGCCTACCTGGCGCTGTCGTCAAACCCTGGTCCGATGACGGTCATGGGTATCCACAACCTCGCCTTCCAGGGTAACTTTTCACCTCACTATCTGCCTCGTCTCGACCTCCCCTGGGTGTCTTTCCAGCAGCATGGTGTCGAGTTTTATGGTCAACTCTCGTTTCTAAAGGCGGGGCTGTTCTATGCCGACTGGATCACCACGGTCAGCCCCACCTATGCCGCGGAAATCTGTACCGCGGAATTCGGGAACGGCATGGAAGGGTTGTTGTCACACCACAGCGACCGCCTGACCGGCATCCTCAACGGCATCGACAAACACGCCTGGAATCCGGCCAGTGACCGGCTGATCGATACCCGCTATGGCCCCACCAGCCTGTACCGCAAGCGGGCCAACAAAACCGCCCTGCAACAACAGCTGGGATTGCGGCCGGACCCGCAAGCCCTGGTGCTGGGAATGGTCAGCCGAATGACCTGGCAAAAAGGGTCTGACCTGGTGCTGGAACTGGCGGCTGGTCTGACCGGAGAGCTGGTACAGTTCACCATCCTGGGCAGCGGAGACCCGGAGCTGGAGGCACGCTGGCGTCGACTCGCCAGCCAACACCCCAACACAGTGGCGGTGTGTTTCGACTACGACGAAACGCTCGCACACCGCATCGAAGCCGGTGCCGATCTGTTCCTGATGCCGTCCCGATTCGAGCCTTCCGGCCTCAACCAAATGTACAGTCAACGCTACGGCACTCCACCGGTGGTACGCCACACCGGGGGGTTGGCCGACTCGGTCACCGATACCACGCCGGCCAGTCTGGACACCGACACCGCCACCGGCTTCGTGTTCGAGAATGCCACCACAGCCGAGCTGAAAAGCTGCGTGCTCCGAGCCCTGGTAGCCAGCAGGGACAAACCGACCTGGCGCCAGATTCAGCGACGCGGGATGTCGCGGGAGTTTGCATGGCAGTACAGCGCGACTCGATATCTGGAGTTGTACCGAGCCCTGTTACACACGGCTAGACACCCCGAGACATCCCGTCGTGGGACAACCCCGGGGCGGGTCAGCGCCGCGGACCCGAGCAGCCACAGTTCCAGCAATCGCTGAACTGCGGTTCCAGCGACTCCCCGCAGGCTTCACAGGACCAGGCCTGACCATCGTGACCGGTCCCGGCCTGCATCTCGGCGATCAGCGCGGACGCCCGCTGATAGTCGCCGGGTGCAATCACCCACAACTCGGGCCAACACTCGTTGACCGGCAACTCACCAGCCGCGCCACCCAAATAGTGGTTTCTGAGCAGGCAGGAGATGCCGCTGTCTTCCAGTAAATTGAACAACTGACCGACCCGCACCGGATCGTATGATACGAACAACCGCTTCACAGAACCCGAACCACCGTGCCGCCAGCACATATCTTTGTCATCGAACCATAGTCCCCGACTTGAGCCTCTGCATGCAAGCACGGTGCGGTGGAACCGCTACGTGAAGGACCGTAGTGTATGATCCGCACTCTCGTAATCTGGCCCGCCCGGAGCCCGACATGGAACTCAGCCCGCTGACCGCGATATCACCCGCCGACGGCCGCTACGCCGACAAGACCAGCGATCTCCGCCCCCTGTTCAGCGAATATGGACTGATACGCCACCGGGTTATGATCGAGGTAGGCTGGTTGCGGGCGCTGTCGCGAGAGCCTGGGGTCGTCGAAGTGCCGCTTTTCAGTGGCCACGCCGAACACCTGCTGGAGCGCATCGTGGAGGACTTCTCGGAAGAGGACGCCCGCCGGGTCAAGAATATCGAGCGCACCACCAATCACGACGTCAAAGCGGTGGAGTACTTCCTCAAGGATCGGATCCAGGGCAACTCAGAGCTGGAAACAGTCAGCGAATTCATTCATTTCGGCTGTACCTCCGAGGACATCAACAACCTCAGCTACGCGCTGATGCTGAGAAGTGCCCGCAGCCAGGTGATTCTGCCCACCCTGGACCAGTGCATCGACGCCCTGTCACGCATCGCCCGCGAACACGCCGGTGTGCCCATGCTGTCGCGTACCCACGGCCAGCCGGCATCACCCACCACACTGGGCAAGGAGTTTGCCAATGTGGTGGGTCGCCTGCGGCGCCAGCGCGGACAGATCTCCGCGGTACCGATGCTGGGCAAGATGAACGGCGCGGTGGGCAATTTCAATGCTCATCTGGTGAGCTACCCCGAAGTCGACTGGCAGGGCGTTGCGCGGCGCTTTATCGAGTCCGA
>CBDVAK010000236.1:0-5689 GCA_965371945.1 uncultured Candidatus Competibacteraceae bacterium | reverse complement strand
CCCTGCCGCTGACGGTCCCGCAAGGCGCCACCCACACCCACCACACGAACGCCAACGCCCCGGGTTATTGAGAAGTTTGCCTGCGGCCGGCTGGACCATGGTTTCATCGGCACGCACCCGGTGCCACCACTGGCAATCTGTGCGCCCATGGCCGCGCCTGCTCGAACTGCGAGGCCAGTCTCAGCAGGGTCGCCTCGTCGCCATAGCGGGCCACGAAATGAGCACCGATCGGCAGTCCGTCCGCGCTCCAGTGCAGCGGCACCGACATGGCCGGCTGCCCCCCCACATTGGCGAGAGGCGCATATGGAACATATAACCCGGCCAGCCGAAGCGGTTCCAACAAGTCGCCCGGGCGGGAATCGAAGTACCCCAACGGCGGCGGAGACCGGGTAACCACGGGAGTCAGCCACAGATCGTAATGCTCGAAGAACGACGCAAGCTGCCGGCCGGTCCGCTGCAACCCATGTACTGCGCGCAGGTATTCGCTGGCCCGCAGGCGGCTGCCAACCTCGTACAGTGCCTGCGTGAAAGGCTCCAGCCGCCCGACATCGACTGTGCCATCAGTGGTGTCATGCGCTTGCAGTGTGTAGGTTTCGGCCAGGTCCGCGCAGCCCGCCGCCCACACAACGATGAACTGCTCCAGCGCGAGTTCGTGGTCGTATTCCGGCGCGGACTCGTCTACCCGGTGACCGAGTTGCTCACACAGCTCGGCAGCGCCAGCTATCGCGCCATGCGCCTCGGGGTCGAGTGGCTCGCCCCCCGGACCCTGCCACGTCACCCCGATTTTGAGGATGCCGGGATCGGCACCCACCTCGGTGGCGAACGGCCGCCCGGGCGGAGCGGCCCAATAGGGCGCGCCACAATCAGGGCCCGCGGTCGCATCGAGCAGGGCGGCGCTGTCACGCACCGAACGGGTGAGCGCATGCTCGACCACCAGACCGTTCAACACATCGCCCAGCATGGGCCCCAATGGATTGCGTGCGCGGGTCGGCTTGAGACCGAACAGACCACAGCAGGAGGCAGGTATCCGGATCGAACCACCACCATCACTGGCGTGTGCCATGGGTACCATGCCGCTGGCCACGGCGGCGGCCGCACCACCGCTGGATCCCCCTGCACTCAGTTCAGGGTTCCAGGGGTTTCGGGTCGGTCCGTAGCGTAGCGGCTCCGTGGTTGGCAGCAATCCGAACTCACTGCTGTTGGTCCGCCCCAGCAACACCAGCCCGGAACGTTGCAGGCGCTTGACCAGCTCACTGTCCGCGATGGCCGGGCCGTCGCCGGCAAGACGGCTCCCGAAACTCAGGCGCACTCCCTGCCAGCCCGCCAGCATATCCTTGAGCAAAAAGGGTACACCGCTGAATGGACCCGTCGGCAAAGGTTTGCTGGCGACCGCCAGCGCTCTTTCGAATTCCCGTATCACCACTGCGTTGAGAATGACGTCGCGTGTCTCGATGGTCTCGATTGCGGCCTCGACCAGATCGATGGCACACAACTCGCCGGTCCGCACCAGCTCGGCCTGCGCGGTCGCGTCCATCCCCGCCAGTTCACCAGAGAGGCTCAAGTCCGGTTCACCATGACCAGATTGCCATCGTGACCCACATGGGCAGGTTCAGCATTGTCGCAAGGACCAGATCAAATATCGTCCATGGCTGAGGGCTTGCCACTGTGGAACAGTGTCGGACACCCCGGCGCTTCGCCGTGCGCCGATTCGCAACCGATCCAGGCCCTGGCCCCGAATGAAACTCAGAACCTCGATACTCATAGGCTTGCTGGTACTCAGCATCGCTCCCCTGGTCATTTCCATCGCGGCCTACCTGCCGAGCACGTTGTCAACACTGAAAACTTCCGCCGAGGCCCAGGCGACCGCCTCGTCGCGTACCGAGGCAGCCAATCTGGCACGCCGGCTCGACTATCTGAGGACCTCACTGCTACGGCTGAGTGAGCTGTCCAGTTCCTGGGAACTGGCCACTCTCAGCGACCGAAAACGTCGTCAGACCGCCAAGCACCTGGCAGACGCCACCCAACACTGGCTGAGCCGCAACCCCGAAGTAGTCGACCTCGTCCTGGTGGCCCCGGACGGCCGTGAACTGTTGCGTATTCTACCGATCGCTGAACCTGATGGTGTACATTTCGTCATCGCCGACCCGACCTCGGAATCGAGCTGGTTCCCCGGTGAGCAATTCGCCGTCGACGAACTGGCCACCGACATGGTGAAACTGATGGACAGCGGTCGGGAATCGAGTTTTCTGATCGGCGCACCGGTCATTGACCGGCGCGGTGACCAGGCGGCCACCCTGGCACTCGAGGTGGAACTACCGGTGCTGGCCCGCGACGTCCTCGACCTCTACTGGGTAGGTGCAGGCGGTGACCTGCTGCTGCGCCCCGCCAGCAGCGTGGTGGCCCTGGGGCCCAACGCCTATGTCAGCTTCGCGGGAATTTCCGGTCAGATGGACCAGGCCAAGGAATTTACCTGGACCAACGACCACGCCAGTGTTTCCTGGACGCCACTGCAACTCGACGGCGGCAGCGGGTCGACCACCTGGGTTGGCAGCCCGGTCGACTACTCCGGTATCGAGCGCTGGCTGAAATGGTACAGCCTGTCAATGTCCCTGATCGCACTGACGGCCCTGATGCTGGCTATCCTGCTGTCATGGATGCTGTCCCGGCGGATCATTTCCTTCAGTCGCCAGGTGGTCACCGGCTTTCGTCGCATGTTCCACTCAGGCGAACGCGTCAGCTTCGATGCTCGCGCGGGCAGGGAACTGAATGATGTTGCCAGCGACCTCAACGTGCTGGCCAACACCTACCTGCAACAGCGGGCCGAACAGAAGCTCACGGAGACGCGTTTGCGCGACCAAAGCGACGAACAGCAAACGCGCCTCGGCAAAGTGGCCAAGGCCGAGCGCCATTCCCAGGCCTTGCTCAAGGCTGTCGGCAACCCCATGCTGTTCGTCGACATCGATGACAAAGTCCGCTCTTGCAACGATCCCTGTCTGAAACTGCTGGGGCTAAACCAGGCAGGGGCGCTGATCGGGCAACCGATTGGCAACCTCTTGCAGCCTGCAGCCGAGTCGCAACAGCAGCCGGACCGGCTGGTGCAGGTCACCGGCGGGGACGACGCTGCTCATGGCGAGCAGGCGAACCTGCGAACGAGCGACGACCGCATCGTGGCGGCGGAATGGTGGTCTCGACCAGTACACGAAAATGGCAAGAGAACAGGCACGGTGATCATGTTCCGGGACCTCCGCGAGGCTTTGGCAACGGAACAAGAGCAAGCCAGCAAGCGCAAGGAGCTTCAACTCAGTCTGGACGCGATCGGCGAGGGCGTGGTCACCACCAACGCCAGTGGCCAGATCCGTTATCTCAATCCCGCCGGCGCCAGGATGCTCGGCTGGTCGGCGGAGGAAGCGAGAGGGGAACCGTTGACCATGGTGCTGCCAATGATAGCGGGCCTCGCCGGCGAGGCGGCCAACGATCAACCGGCCCGGGACAACATGCCGCCCGGCATTGACAACGAGCGGGAATCGCTGATGACGGCCCGCAGCGGCCAGCGGCTCTATCTGGAACACAACCTGGCCCCGATTCACGACGAATCGGGTGACCTGCTTGGCAACGTAGTGGTCTTTCGCGACATTACCGGGTCACCACGGATGTCTCATCAACCAGACTACCGTGAAACCCACGATGTGCTTACCGGCCTGGTCAACCGCGTCGATTTCGAGGCCCGCCTGGACACCGCCGTCAGCGAGTGCCTGGACCCCAAATGCAAACATGTACTGTGCTATCTCGATCTGGACCGGTTTCGCGCCTTCAACGATAGCTGTGGCCAGGCCGCCGGCGACGCTTTGTTGCGACAGATCGCGTCCTTGCTAAAGGCCAAGGTCAGGCAATGCGATACCGTGGCCCGTGTTGGCGGCGACGACTATGCGATTCTGCTCAAGTCCTGCCCCATGGACCAGGCCTTGCGTATTGCCACCAAGCTCCGACAGTTGATCCAGGATTTCTCCTTCGGTTGGGAGGGCGAAAGCTACCGGCTAACCACCAGCGTGGGCATAACTCCGATTTCAGCCGCGGGTCAAAGCGCCTCGGCTCTGCTCAGTGCCGCCGAGGCGACTTGTTACATTGCCAAGACCGTGGGTGGCAACCGGGTCAAGGTACACCGCCCCGATGACCAGGAATTGCGACAATACAGTCAGACTCACTGGGTCAGCCGCATCAACCAGGCCCTGGAGGAAAACGGTTTCCGGCTCTTTTATCAACCCGTGATGCCGGTTCCAGGCCGACCCGGCAGAGACGGTACGCAACATTACGAACTGCTGCTGCGTATGGTGGATGAATCAGGCAGCTTTACCAACGCCGGCTCGTTCCTACCGTTTGCGGAACGCTACAACATGATCCAGATGACGGATCGCTGGGTCGTGCGTACTGCCTTTGAATGGCTGGCCAGCGGTGGCTTCAAGAGCGGTGACCTGGTGATCGGCATCAACATTTCTGAGCCCACCTTGTCGGATCCTGCTTTTGCCGACTATATCAAGGAACAGCTCAACAGCACCGAAGCGCCTGCCGATTGCATCAGCTTCCAGATCGCGGCTCGTGCCGCGCACGCCAAACCGCATCTGGTCTCGGGCCTGATCGACACGTTACGCGGGATGGGATTCAGGACCGCCATCGATAACCTCGGCGCTGGCCAATGGTCACTCGACCAACTGTCGAGCCTGCATGTGGACTACCTGAAAATCGACGGTGACTATATCAAAGGCATGTCGGATTCGAGGCTGAACGCAACCGTCATCAAGTCCATCACCGAAATCGCCAGGGAACTGGGCAGGAAAACGATCGCCAAGTCGGTAGAGAACGACGAGACCCTGGAAGCGCTGGCCGCCATCGGTGTGGACTATGCGCAGGGATACGGCATCGCCCGCCCACGGCCACTGGAGTTCTTGAAAAAAACACGGTAATCGCGATACTGCCGGATCTGATGTACGTGCTGTGGTCAGACCGCAACCAACATCATTACCCCGGAGACTCATCGTGATCGCCAGAATTCCAACCATGGCCGCGCTGGCCGTATCGATGTTGTTCACCGCACAGGGTCACACTCGTGGCGTTGAGATCGAACCTGGAATGTGGCAACTCAAAGCGACCATAACGGTGAGCCTGATGCCGGGTGAACGCAGCCATGAATCGACCCAGTGTATCCGCCAGGCCGAAATGGACCCGCTGCAGATGATGAGCGGCAACCAACAGTGCCAGGTCGACGACCAGACGGTGAGCGGCAATACCGTATCCTGGACCATGCATTGCGCCACGGAGATGGGCACGGCCACAGGCACCGGTCGATTCACTTCCGCGGGTGCCAGCGCCACCGGCGAGATGCATATCGAATTCGGTGCCGGTAGCCAAACCATCGCCATGGATACGCAGTGGCAGGGCACGCGTATCGGCGACTGCTGATCTATACGCATGTGACCCGTGGAGCTTCGGCTGTCATACGCACAATGTTCGCCGAACCCGAAAGACTGCCGAGGGCGATATCCCCTTCGACGCCCACGATCCTGACATCTCGGATCTGACCAGCCAGCTTCGCGCCTGACCCGCTGTCCACCGCGACCCGCACGAAACCAGGCGTGTAACCATAGTTGCGCTCACCACCGGCAACCGCTACCGCGCCCTCCAGCAACACCGGATA
>CBDVAK010000235.1:0-5712 GCA_965371945.1 uncultured Candidatus Competibacteraceae bacterium | reverse complement strand
CTTTCGACCTCCGCCACCGGGATCTCTTTTTCCCACTCGAAACGGGTAGCACCGGATGCGCTGCCGATACCCTTGATGGTGATGTAGCCACGATCGCCCTTGATGCGTACCCGCACGGTTCGCTCGGGTACGGTCGACAGATATCCCTGTACGATCTTTTGCTGGCCATGCGCCTGTTCCTTGTAGTCGCCATCGACCAGGAACTTCCGCTCGATCTCGTGTGCCATTGCTTGTCTCCCATTTAGGTTGTTGGCGGAACGCACCTTATTCCGTGTGCCGGACAAGCTGACCGGGCACCGGCCCCCAGTCCCAGTTGGCCAGCGGTTTGTGGTTCATCCCGATAACCCGTTTGATAGCCTGCAAATAATTGATGTTCTCCACCGACTCCAGGCCCAGATCGACGATGGTTGTCTTGATGTCCTCGATCTCGGTGGACTCCGAGTTGACGGAGACCACCCTGGCGCCGTTGATCAGCACGTTGGCCGACTCACAGATGGTGTTGTTGACCATGTAGCCGAAACGCTGTTTGCGTACATCCACCGACTGCAGATCGGGATGAGCATCGATCATGGCCAGAAACTCGCCAAGGTCGTACTGGTCCTGACCGAAATCGGGAATCGCAACCTGGAACGCGGGGAACACCTGCTCGCGCAACATTTCGCTACTGATTGGAAACTCTCCTTTCATCAACGGATTCCATTGCTGGAGGCCGTCGACGGTTCGAACAAACGTCTTGATATCCATTTTTCCGTTGCGGATCTTGGTGTTGTTGACGTCGTTGGTGCGGGAAACGATATAAACCTCCGCGGAGTGACGCTCCCACACTTTTTCCGGTACCGGCATCGACAGCCTGGCCATGCGCCAGGCTGCAGTTTCGAAATCCTGTCCAAACGAACGAAACTCGAACCTCGGCTTGGACGCCTCACCGACTTTCAGTTGATCAGCAACCATCATTCACCTCGCTACACTGTTATACCCAAGGTGCTTCATCTATTTCCGCAGCCGCCGCGCCCGGTAACTCCGCAGCACCGGCCACAGAAACAGAGCGCCCGAGATCGTCAGCATGGTGGCGGCCAGCGGCTGGGTAAAGAATACCGTCGGACCATCCATCATCACCGCACGGCGAAAATTCTCCTCCAGCAAGCTGCCGAGAACAATACCCAGCACCACCGGCGCCACGGGATAACCATAGCGCTTCAACAGCCAGCCCAATAGTCCGAAGACGAAACACGCGCCGACATCGAAGAATGAATTGCGCACCGAGAAGCTGCCGATCAGGGCGATCACCACGATCATGGGGTAGAGCACCGCGGGCGGCACCTCCACGATCTTCGCAAAAAACCGCACACCGTAAATACCCAGTATCAGCATCACCACATTGGCCACGAACAGAGCCGCAAATATGCCGTAGACAATCTCGGGGTTGGTCTCGAACAACAGCGGTCCGGGAGTGATGTCGTGCAGTTGCAGGGCGCCGATGAGCACTGCATCGGTGGCACTACCGGGGATCCCCAGCGCCAGCAGGGGAATGAGCGCACCACCCACCGAACTGCTGTTGGCGGCTTCGGATGCCGCTACACCATCCAGCGAACCCTTGCCGAAGGTCTCCGGCTCGCGGCTGACCCGCTTGGCGATACCATAGCTGATAAACGAGGCGATGGTCGCCCCGGCGCCTGGAAACACCCCGATCATGGTTCCCAACACCGATGACCTGGTGATGGTGAGGCGGCTTTTCCACACTTCAGCTCCGGAAGGGAAGCCTCCAGAGACTCTTTGCACCACCTTACGACCCAGCTTGCCCTTCTCGATGGCCGCAAACACCACGCTCAAGGCAAACAGACCAATCAGGGCCGGGATCAGGGTAAAGCCGTCGTAGAGTGTATCGACGCCGAAGGTGAACCGCGAAACCCCGGAAATGGAATCCAGACCTATGGTGTTGATAAGCAGCCCGATCATCACCGCCAGCAGGGCCTTGAGTACGTTTCCGGTACCCAGTGAGCCAACCGTGGTCAGACCGAATATCGCCAGAGCAAAATAGTCCGCCGGGTGAAAGGTGATGGCGAGCCTGGCCAATGGCACCGCGAACAGAATGAGGATCACCACCCCGAACACGCCGCCCACGGTAGATGCCACCAACGACATGCCCAACCCTTTGCCGGCTTTGCCGGCGAGCGTCAGCGGGTAGCCGTCGATCGCGGTCGCCGCGGCCGCGGGCGTACCCGGGGTGTTGATCAGCACCGCGGTGATGGAACCGCCGTAATTGGAGGAGATATAGATGGAGACCAGCAGGATGATCGCCAGCGCCGGCGACATCGTGTAGCTGAACGGTACCAATAACGCCACACCCGTAGAGGGCGACAGGCCGGGCATGGCCCCCACCAGTATTCCGACCACCACTCCCAGCACGATGACCAGCAAAGGCTGCCAGCCCAGGATGGTGCCAAACCCGAACGCCAGGCTGTCGAGCACCTCCATCAGCACTGTACTCGCGGTAAGGATTGCTGTGGTTGGTAATCCATGACCATCACTCGCCGCGGGCGATAGTCTTCAAACCGCAACAGACTGCCGAAATGATTTTGATCGTAGTTCAACCGAGCAACGGGCGCAGAAGGGGGCCCACCGGCAGCGGTATATACAGCAGCCTGGCGAATACCAGATAAGAGAATGCCACCCACACCGTCGCAACGGCTATCGCCACCAGCGGTCGCCGATAGCCCAGGAAGTACATGGCACCGATCAGGAACACGAACGTCGAGAGGAAATAGCCCAGCACACTGATAGCGGACAGATACAGCACCAGCCAGCCGCCGAACAACAGTACCCGCAGGATGTGGCCTGGCGCTGGGTCCCTGTCACCCCGGCGCAGCACCGCCTGTGTGATCAATGCCACACACAGTGCGGTAGTGAACAGGACCCATAGCTGCGGCACCACGGCTGGACCCACTTCTTCCTGGTCCGGAAACTCCAGCGACAGAAAGTAGAGCGCGAGCGCGCACAACAGGACGACCAGCGGCAAAAGCAGGTTGCCGAGATAACCCGGCTCCTTTGCACGGGTGCCGGAAGCCACCGGGGTGACTATTGAAGTATGCCGGCCTGGGTGGCCCACTCGGTCACCTCCGCGCGGTCACGCTTGACCACTTCATAGAACTGCTCGTGTCCCAGATAGACCGGGTCGATGCTCAGTTTGCCGACATGCTCGAGCCACTCGGGATCGTTCTGCAGCTTGTCGAACAGCTCATCGTAGAACTGTCGGGCATCCTCGGGAATGCCTTTCTTGATGGCAAAGCCCCGCCACATGATCTCCTCATCCATACCCTCGACCCCCAGTTCGCCGAACAGGGGCGCGTCGGGAAAATCCTGCAACCGCTCGCGCCGTGACAGCGCCGCAATCATGAGCTTGGGCTGGCCAATGATGTCACGGGGGTTACCGACATAGACCACCGCGCGGCGCCCGAGCAGTTCGATCATGGCTTTCTTGCCGCCCTTGAAAGGAATGTATTTTGCTTCGATACCGGCCGCCTTCCAGGTTTTCATGGCCATCACATGATCGAGTCCACCGGCCGCGGGGCCGACCCAGATCTGCGCCTTGCCAGCCGCCTGTTTCTCCCGCGCATCCACCACCACCTGTTGCCAGGTATGCACGTCAGCATCGCGATTGGTGATGATGGCCTCGGGATCGGACTGGGTCATGGCCAGCCATTCGAAATCGCCCAGGTCGATGTCGCTGCCCGCGGTGACGGTCTTGTAGACCACCGACTTGGTGGTGGCGAAAAGGGTATAACCGTCAGCCGGTTGTTCGAGGATGTAGCTCATCGCCACCAGCCCGCCTGCCCCGGTCTTGTTCTTGACCACGAAACTGGCGCCGGTGAGCCGCTCAGCGATGGTGGCGAACTTGCGCGCATCGACATCGATCCCGCCACCGGGCTTGACGTAGACGATGATAGTAATGGGTTTTTCCGGAAATGCCGCCAGCGCCGGAGCGAGCCATCCACCCAGCGCAAGTACCAGAATCACGGTACGAGTCAGCAAGCCGACCATCGACGTTTGCATGATTATGTCTTCCTCGGAAGTGGGGTCAGAGTAAACTTTACAGATTCTCGGGCCGCTAACACCCACACTAACCGCCGTTGGCGAAGCGCAGGGCATAGGTTCTGGGAGACATCACGGATGCCCGTTCAGGCGGATTCTCGATCAAAAGGCGGTCACCAGTGATGAGCACGCTGGCTCGATTATTCTCTAATAGCGCCCAAAGATGATCATCGCCGGGATCAGGCGCGGCGACCGCCGGGTTCGGCTCCCGCCATATGGCGTTGGAGACCAATTCAGTAAGTAGAATGTCCACTTCTTGTTCTGCAAGTCCATGTAATTTGGTGAGCTTGGGTCTAAGCAGGACGGTGCGGTATTCATCCAAAAGGGTCGGCGAGAGCAGGTAGAGGAGAGTTCCTGACAGCATGGCATCGACAATCCCCGCCACCGGACTGTGGCTATCGCGGGTGATCATACCGGAAACCAAAACATTGGTGTCGATGACAAAGACAGGTGGAGTCATTGCCCGCGAACAGTACGTGTTTCCTCGACCGCCAGTGACAGTGCTTTCTCTGCATCCAGTCCAGCGCGAGTGCGTGTCTGGTCAACCAGCGCCCGAGCGCTTGCCTGCTCCCGAATGCCACGAAGACGCAGACTTTCTTCGATGATGGCAGCGATGGAGCGTCCCTGGCGAGCGGCAGTCTCCTTTAAGGCGCGGTGCAGATTATCATTCAGAGTGATGGTGAGCCGACTCATGCTTAGCATCTGTTGGAATCGATGCCACGCACATTAACACCAACTCACCACTCCGGGGAAGCGGGGTCACGAATATCTTTGATCATGAAACCGTCGGCACAAGCGGCGAACAATGCCCCGCTAGGCGTGGGGCCCGGTAAATGGAGCCGGCATGGACAAGCCGGCTCCCCGACGAACTCCGTCAGTATTGTAGTAGAACATCCCTTTCGAGGTGATCGTCCCGATATGACCGGGACCATCGAACTGGGTACCAATCTGGCCTATTTCGGTAGCCAGGTACTCGTCATTGTATATGACCTCCTGGGGTCCAAAGGGACCACCGGTCGGTAGACCGGGTATGGTCAGCCGCCATCCACGGGAGCCAAAAGCTGGTGCATCCTGCTGATAGACCTTGCCCAGCGTGGCAACTTTGCCCTGTTTTACGAGCCCGACCGCACTGAGCACAGTTGCCGGAGTGGTGCGGTTTACCGCGCCCACCTTGTCGTCGGGCCCCCACTCGCTCGGGGCCCAATTGTCTGTCAGCGGCTCATCGTTTACCCCCCACGCTGCCCCCGACACCAGCACGCAGGTCAAGACAGCACTCCCCAGAGACACTCTGATCGAAATGTTCATGGAACCTCCCAAAGTGATTTGCAGCTGTCGGTATCGTTTACTCCGACTACCGGTGCCCAACGGATTTGATTTTGCAACGGCGTGCTCTTGCCACCATTGTGACGTTGCACCTCACGGTCAATTTCGAACTCCGGTCGAACCAGCGCGATTGTTAACGTCGCAACAACGGACCAGCATACGGATGAATGTGGGCATTAAGAGGATAGGAGATCCAATGCCAACTCGCTACCTGGTGATCCGAAGCGAGGTCAAACCGAACGTTGACTGCGATTCCGTGGGACGGGCCGGCCCAAGGGGCGGTGAAGCAAGATCTCAGGG
>CBDVAK010000234.1:0-5741 GCA_965371945.1 uncultured Candidatus Competibacteraceae bacterium | reverse complement strand
CTGGCCGTGTTTCCACTGCCCCCGCTGACGCTAGCGGAATCGCCGCTGGCCGTGTTGTCAGCACCCCCGCTGACGCTGGCAGAAATGCGATTCACGGTGTTCCGCTTACCGAAAACCACCCCGCCTGCCTGCGAGTAGTTGTTCTCTGGACCAACCACCAGATTGTGCGACCCGGTCTTGTGATTGCGCGCCCGGATCGCACCGTTCCTCAGGCAGTCTTTCCCGTCGCCGAATTGCCCATCCGAGCAGCTGAAGTCACCGAAATCTCGCTCCTCGTTGTAACCAATGATCAGATTGCCCAGGCCGTTGGGTCCCTCCGTGCCGGTCGTTGCAAGCGGTATGGTTCGGCCCGTGCCGTCGACGATCTGGACATTGACGGCTTCGAACCGCACCGTCGGCAGAATGACCTTGCGCCCGTCCGCGGTCAGTTGCTCCACCATCACCACCGAAACATAGTCGGCCAGATCGAACGCCGTGCTGGCTTCCAACTTGGCTAGTTTGCGCTCGAGGCGCTTGATGCGATCGCGCAGCTTCTGGTTCAACCGGTTGAAAGAAATCTGGTTCTTCCTGATCTTCGCGGATGATTTCCACAAACGGGATTGTCTCCACACGTTAAAAGAAGTGGATGATGACACCCCGGATCATGCGCCCGTATTTGTCGAGGAGCAGAACAAAGCGGGCAAGCCATGGGTCAATCGGCCTCTGTCACCGGGGCCACGAAGGCCTGCTCGTCACATACCGCTCCGGCGTGGAAATAGCGCAACCAGTCGAGCGTCGGCGAGTGGCGGTCTCCGGCGGCTGCCGAAAGCTCGGCCGCAGTTTGCCCCCAGTAGAAGCCAAGCCATCCCGACACGCGATCCCGTGTAGCCACGATAAACTGCGCCAGCACGCCGATTTCGCAGCCGAGCGGGAAAATCTCGCTCACCACCAGCGGTTTCCCGAGCGAATAGAGCACCGTTTGCGCGATGGCGTCTTCCATCCTGCCGCTTTCCGGGTACAGATGAATGCTGACGAAGTCGAGTGCGCCGCTTGCCCCTGGCCCATAAATGTAGGACCTCGCGGCGGAAGGTATCGCGGCCACACCGACGGTGACCAGATGGCGGCGATCATGTTTGCGTATTGCCGTAACAAGACCTTGCACCCAGGAAGCGGCCACTTCCTCGCTGCTTCGCCCCCTTAGATCCAGCGTGATGTACTGGGCGAAGTACCGGTCGCCTAGTTTCCCCGCCAGCCAGTCTCCACGACGGGGTGAACGTTCGCCGGGTACCAGCGGTTCATTCATCAAGTCGTACGCGAGGACGGCCGGGCGGTCACGAGCGACCTGCGCGACCGCCTCCCAGAACGATGCCTGCACTTCCCACCGCGCCGCTTCGTCCAACTCTCGGTACCAATCTGGCACGTCTTCCCTGCGGTAGGTGCCAAGGCCCGTCAGGATCAGGTACAGGCGGGTTCCGGCCGCCACCTCGATCAGCCGTCGCAATTGCTGTAGCGCCGCGGGATTCGCTTGCTTTGCACTTTGCATGAAGGCGTTCAGTTGCAGGTGAATCCTGACCGTGTTGGCCCCCAGGGCCCGCATCTCCCTGAAATCCTCGACCACGGTCGACCACTCTTCGATCCAGTAGTCCTCGAGCAGCCGATGCGCTGAATCACGGTCGTAGTTGAGGCCCCACGGCGCGAACGGTGTACCGGATTCTCTTGTCACGAAATGGGTGCCGTCCGTGCTGACCTCGATCCAGTCGAGCGCCGACTGCGATGATTGCGGGACATCGGCCCTGACAAGAGCAGAAAACACCAGAGCCATAGCGATGATGGTTTGTCGCCTCAAACCGCTGACACCTGCACGAGTCTGGCTGACCGGGTAGCTCACAGGTGTTTAGACCGTATGGCGGTCGTCGTCGGATCTGCGTATCAAATGCAGGGAGTGTTTCAGGATCGAAACCCCTACTTGTTCGCCGACGGCGAGGCTGTTGCGATCCACCACGTGGATCGGCAGATCCATATAAAGCGTCCGCTGCCGGGCTCCGTTCACCGTCACGGCGACCGTGGTCATGCCACCCACCGTGAGCATGTCGGCGATGATGCCGTGGACCGGGTTTTCGCGCACACCCCGGGAAGGCTGGCGGCGGCGATGCAGCAGCACTTCGGCCGGCTGGATGCACCACCACAGGGACTCCCCACACCGAAACTCCGGGCAATAACCGGCCTCCAGCTCGGTGCCCTCCCAGCGGATACGCGAGCAATGGTGGTCGGGATCGTGGTCGATGAGTTTCGCCTCGAACAGGTTGCGAATATCGATGAGCCTTGCGACCAGAGCGGAATCGGGTTGCCGCATGAGCTTGTCGGGCGCATCCGTCTGCAGGGTCGTACCGTTGTGCAAAACCGTGATCCGGTCCGCCAGCATGGAGGCCTCGTCGAGATCGTGTGTCACCAGGACCACCGGAATATTCAAGTCCGCGATCAGTCGCGACATCTCCATGCGCAATTTCCTGCGGGTGACCTGATCGACCGCGGAGAATGGCTCGTCCAGCAACAGCACCCGGGGGTCGCGGGCCAGCGCCCGGGCCAGTGCCACGCGCTGCTGCTGCCCCCCGGACAGGGCCGCGGGGCGGCGCTGTTCCAAACCTCCCAGATGCACCCGCTTCAGCAACCCGGCTGCCCGCTCGCGCCGATTGCCGGTGCCGTTCTTTGGCAGCGCGATGGCCACGTTGTCGAGCGCCGACATGTGCGGAAACAAAGCGTAATCCTGAAACAGGAATCCCACCCGTCGCTGCTGCGCTGGTAAATCGATCTGGCGGTCGGTATCCAGCCAGCTTTCCCCATCGCTGCTTACCTGGCCCTGTCGGGGCCGGTTGAGTCCGGCGATGCAACGCAACAGCGTTGACTTGCCACTTCCGGACGGCCCGACCAGAGCCAATACCTTGCCGGGTTCACAGCGGATCTCGGCATCCAGCGGTATGGGACGGCGCTGCACGATCCTGGCACTGAGGCCGGGCAACACTCAGCGCACCCTGCGGCGGTTGAAAGTATAAACCGTGCTGACAGTTACGAAGGCGAGGATCAACAGGGTCAGCGACATGATTCCCGCACCGCGCTGGTCGAACATCTGCACCTTGTCGTAGATGGCAATCGAAATAGTGCGGGTCTGGCCGGGGATGTTGCCGCCCACCATCAACACCACACCGAACTCTCCCAGAGTATGGGCGAACGACAGTACCATGCCCGACAGGATGCCGGGCCAGGCCAGTGGCAGCTCCACTTTCAGGAAGGTCTGCCATCTTCCCAGTCCGCTGCACCAGGCGGCCTCACGCAGGCTCACCGGAATACTCTCGAAAGCTCTCAGCATGGGCTGCACGGCGAACGGCAGACTATAGATGATCGAACCCAGCAACAAACCGCCGAAAGAGAACACCAGTGTATGGCCCGACAATGCCTGATAGGCGGCGCCCAGCGGCGAACCCGGGCTGAACGCCACCAGCAGGTAGTACCCCAGCACCGTCGGCGGCAACACCAGAGGCAACGCCACCACCGCTTCGATCAGATGGCGCCCCGGAAACACCCGCCAGGCCAGGTTCCAGGAAATGAACAACGCGACAAACAACAGCAGCAGGGTGGTCCAGCCCGCTAGTTGCAGCGAAAGAATCAGCGCGCCCCAGTCCATATGCAGACAACCGGCCGGCGCCGCCTAGGGCGGCACCGGCCCGGCAACCTCGAACCCGTAGCGTTCGAGAATTTCCGAGGCCCGGGCCGAGGCCATCAAGCGCACGAACTCGCCGACCTGCGGGTTGCCGTCATCGACTACCACAAGATACTGGTCCAGCGGTGCATGCAGTTGCTCGGGGACCAACATATAGCGGCCACGATCCCGCACCTCGGGAACCGACACCATGGCGCGGGGAATAAGGGCGGCATCGACAGCCCCGGTGAGCGCGAATTGGGTTGTCTGCGCAGCATTCTCACCCAGCACCAGCTTGTCGCCGAGCACCCCGGCAAGACCCAGCGCCTGCAACGTCTGCTGCGCGGCAAGCCCGTAGGGGGCATGCGCCGGGTTGGCGATTGCGAGGCGTCGCAAGCGTCCCTGTACAGCCGCCTCGGCGAGTGTCTGCAAGGTATCGTCGGCGCGCAGCGAAGAACGCTCAGGGATGAACAGCACCAGCCTGCCCCGGGCATAGACTCGCGGAGCGCCCCGCAGCAGACCCTGATCCGCCAGTTTCTGCACGTAGACCCGAGCGGCACTGAAAAAAACATCGAAGGGCGCCCCGCGCATGATCTGCCGGGTCAGGTTGCCCGACGACCCGTAGCTGATCTGCAGTGCTTCGCCTCCGTCGGCACTGAATGCGCGCCCGATATCGGCCAGCATGAACTGCAGGCTGGAAGCCGCCGCGACCCGCACCGGGCTGGCAGTCACCGCACCGGGCCCAAGCAAAACCATGACGGCAAGCAGCAGGTGGCAAAGCCGATTCCGGACGGTATCGAGGGCATACATGCTTTCAACCCCTCGGATCTTAAAAACGAATGAACCCTGCCGGACCGCAATAATCGTGGATGATGACCTTTCGACCGCGGCCCATACCCTACCACGGGGTATCGCCGCAGGTGGCAATATTGAGTTATAGCGATACTTTCAATCAGATTGCCGCAATTCGAAATATAGCAGCAGTGTCCGCCCAGAGGGCCCCTGGTCGGAGTCACTTATCATCAGATAGCGATTTCCACCCACCCTGGTCAGACCTTCAAACCTATCCAGCCGCCATCCCGGATCGCTGTCAAGACCAGCAAAGCGTCGAACCGGGCATCGATCCTCCACACAGTTCACCAGCTGCAACTGGCTGAGTACGATCAGTCTTCGCCCGGTCAGCCAGTGGCGTGTGTCCTCGAGTACGAGCAGGTTTCCGTCGGCCGTCACAGCCATCGCCGTTATGGAACCCGATGCATCCAGTTTCCACCGATGCCCTCTGGCATAGAGGGTATGCTGACTTTGGTCGGCTTTCTTCAGGGGCACTTCCGGCGCTGTGATAATGCCGTGCTGCGGATGCCACACGACCGCTTCCAGCATCATGTTTCTCTCCCGATATCGCTGCTTGCTCCGCAACGGCACCGGCAAAGTCAGTGTCTTTTTCTCCACACCGTCGACACCGTATCGCACCACCCTCGGATTGCGTTCAAAAGAGACGACCAGCCCCTTGGGCGAAAGTGTCAGCCCCTCGGCATCAGCGTATTCGCGTTCATAGGGTTCGCCATTCTTGCTGCGCAGCGGGACGGTCGACAACACTTGAAGATCCGTGATCGCATCCTGCTCGATTCTCAACACCATCGTGTATAACAAACCCCAGTTACTGACACCATAGAGCAGCCCGGTGTGCGGGTCGTAGGCCAAGTCCGACAGTTCGGAAAATGTTGCGCCCTGTTTGCCATCCACGCGTACTTCTCTGGTGTCGAGCACCTTGATACGTCCGCCGTGGCGCATGTCCGCGGACCAGGGCCACCACGGTTCCAGTACTGCGTACAGTACCGGCACCAGAAACAGACCTATCCAATAGACCTTCATGCGCGAACCAGTGATCGCAACCCGGAAAGCAGGGTCGGGCCTGCGCAACCCACCGAACCGGGAACGCAGTCTCCCGACAACGAGAGGCTTCCAGTCGCCTGGCAGACTGATTTTTCGCTCGCGAACATCTGCGGAAGTATACCCGTCACAAACAGGTTCCCGGCCGGACTGCAAGTCCCGCACGCCGCGGGTGTAC
>CBDVAK010000233.1:0-5821 GCA_965371945.1 uncultured Candidatus Competibacteraceae bacterium | reverse complement strand
GGCAGCTTGCGGCAGATGCCGGTGACCAGCATGGCTATGCCAAGCAGCACGACCAATACGAAAACAATTTCAGAAACCGGCATCAGGGTGCGCTCAGGTCAAAGAAAATTGTGAGAAGGTTGGCGGCTCATGAATAGAAACAAAATGACGTGAAATATTTTGGATGGTAGTCGGCGGAATGCAGGTAAGGGAGTACATAACACTTGACCATGTGCTCGAGACGCTGGCGTGACTTGACTAAGATGTTAGTCTAGTCTATTTCTTGGTCCATTCAAGGGCAACAGGGCAGATCCTGGTGACTACTGTCAATATGCATGAAGCCAAGACTCATCTCTCCCGGCTGGTGAATCGGGTCGTTGCAGGTGAGGAGATCATCATCGCGCGTGCAGGCAAGGCGGTAGCCAAGCTTGTTCCCCTGGAAATGGCTGAACAGGATAGGGTGTCGGGTCTGGATGCAGGCAAGATCTGGGTAGCGGACGATTTCGATGCCGCGCTTCCCGCTGAAATGCTTGACTCTTTCGAGCAATGAAGTACGGGTACCTAATCGATACGCACGTCTGGCTGTGGTGGAATAGTGCGCCTGACATGCTCGCGGAAGAAGTCAGGGGTGTGATTGCCTACGCCGGAAACGATATTGTGTTTTCCGTGGTCAGCGGCTGGGAAATTGCCATCAAACACGGCCTCGGAAAGATAAGATTGCCAGACGCGCCGACACGTTACGTTCCCAAGCGATTGGCCAGCAACCGAATGCGCGTTTTGCCTGTCGCGCTATCTCATACCTTGGGCGTGGGGGAGCTTCCGCAACATCATCGGGATCCTTTCGATCGGTTGCTGATTGCGCAGGCGCAGCAGGAGAAGTTGACGATCATCACGTCCGACGAGGCCTTTTGTGCCTACGAGGTGAGTCTCCTCAGAAGCTGATCGAAGCCGCTTGCTTGAGTTTACGTTGCTGCCGGCGTGAAATACCGGAACTTGCGGCCTGCGCTTTCGCATCGTTGGGCGATCCGCATGGCAGCTTGACTGTGCGCGCGAGGTTTGGGAATTCCAGATCGCTGTGGGGTAGGGCGATGGCCTTGATGAAGTGTTCCTGGAAACGTGGCTCGACGGCTGTTTCGATCTTCTCGATGCGCTTTACGAGTTGTTCTATCTCGTCGCGGGCCTTGGCGTTGAGAAGGGCGATGCGCGCACCGGTGCCGGCGGCGTTGCCGGCAGAGGACACCCTGTCGAGCGGGCAGTCGGGGAGCATGCCGAGCAGCATGGCATATTTGGTGTCGATATGGCTGCCAAAAGCGCCGGCAAGTGAAATGCGGTCAACTTTGTCAATACCCATGTGATCCATCAGTAGACGCGCGCCAGCGTACAATGCCGCCTTGGCAAGCTGAATGGCGCGGACATCGCTCTGGATGATGCGAATTTCCGGTTGCCCGGCCCGGATCAGATAGGAAAAGGTACTGCCATGCGGCTGGACAAGGTCGCTGCGCCCGGCAAGATCACCATCGATCACGCCATCGGTCTTGAGGATCCCGGCCAGATACATCTCGCCAAGCGCCTCGATGATACCCGATCCACAGATACCGGTGACGCCGGTAGCGGCAATCGCTTGTTCGAATTCTTCCTCGTCCGACCACAGATCGCAGCCGACGACCTTGTAGGTGGCGGTCAGCGTTTCCTTGTCGATGCGCAGGCGTTCGATCGCGCCGGGTGCCGCGCGCTGACCGCAGGAGATTTCCGCACCTTCAAAGGCGGGCCCGGTTGGCGATGATGCCGCCAGCAGCCGATCGCGGTTGCCGAGGATCAGTTCGGCGTTGGTGCCGACGTCGACAATCAGGGTGATCTTGTTGGAAAGATGCGGGCTCTCCGACAGCGTTACCGCCGCAGCGTCCGCACCGACGTGGCCCGCAATACAGGGAAGAAAGTAAGCGCGGGCGCCAAGACAGACATCAAAACCCAGGTCCTCTTCGGCATAGACCTTCACGGCGGCATTGGAGACCAGTGCAAATGGAGCGGCCCCCAGCTCTGCTGGATTCAGCCCCAGAGTGAGGTGATGCATGATGGGGTTGCCGACCAGCACGACTTCGATGATATCGCCCGCCGGCACATCGGCTTCACTGCAGGTCTCGGCGATGAGAGCGTTGATGCAATCGCGCAGCGCCGCTGCCATTTCAGCCACGCTTTCGGGCTTTGCCATGACATAGGAGACGCGGCTCATCAGATCCTCGCCGAAGCGGATCTGTGGATTCATGGCCCCGGCGACCGACAGCACCTCGCCAGAGGACATATCGACCAGCTGACACGACACGGTGGTGGTGCCGACATCAACGGCAAGGCCGAGCAGCCGTGTCTTCAGTCCCGGCCACAGACCCACGATTTCGTCATAACGGCCAAGCGTGCGCCGTATCGCCGCGGTCACTTTCCAGTCGCCTTCGCGAACCACCTCCTGCAGACGGCGCAGCACATAGAGGTCGGTGTCGTGCAGCTCTATCCCCCAATCGCGCGTAAGTGCCGCGTCGAGGCGCTGAAAATCACCGGAAGGATGGTGCAGATCCGGTTTGTCGACCTCGACGTAGTAGGGCTTGACGACTGGATCAATGGTAATCGCGCGGACTTCGGCGCGTTTGCGCACGACCTGGCGGTGTACCTGACTTTCCGCCGGCACGTCGATAACGACATCGGCCAGCAGCCTGGTATTGCAGCTCAGACGCCGGCCTTTTTTCAGCCCCTTGATCGCAGCGTATTTTTGCTCGACCGCGGATAGTCGGCTGACGCTGGCCAACGAGCTGCTGATGCGGTGCTTGGCAAATTCGCCCTCGGCCACGAGCACCTGGCAACGCCCGCACATGCCGCGACCGCCACATACCGAGTCGAGGTCCACGCCCAGCCGCCGGGCGCATTCAAGGATCGGCGTGCCGATCTCAAAGCGGCCGCGGAGGCCAGTAGGAGTAAAAACGACATAGGCGGTTTCAATACTCATCGCCCGGACTTCATCAACCAGACAACCGACCCGTGCGCAGTTTGCGCATCATCCGCCGGCTGACCTGTGGTGCATCGCTGGCTGCCTCGGGCCTGGCGGGGGTAGCAGGAACCGCTGTGGCAACGGCGGCCGGTTTGTTGAGATCCCACCCTCTGCAGGCCTTGATCCAGGCCTTGCAGCTCGGGTCATGAGCCATCACCACATTGGCACCCTTGATTGCCGCCATCTCGGGCTGGTGCAGCGGGTTGGTAATCGCCGACGTCATCCCGGCACCAATCGCCATCGACAGAAACGAAGCGTTGATCCCATGTCTGTCTGGCAGTCCGAAGGAGAAGTTGGACGCGCCACAGGTGGTATTGACCTTCAGCTCTTCGCGCAGGCGGCGGATCAGCCGCATGACCGAGGCGCCGGCCGTGTCCACCGCGCCCACCGGCATGACCAGCGGATCGACGACAATGTCCTCCCGCGGTATGCCGTAGTCGGCGGCGCGCTCGACAATTTTTCTGGCGACCTCGAAGCGCACATCGGGGTCCTGCGAAATGCCGGTTTCATCATTGGAAATAGCGATCACCGCAGCGCCGTGTTTTTTCACCAATGGCAGGACGCTTTCCAGCCGCTCTTCCTCGCCGGTCACCGAGTTCACCAACGCTTTGCCCTGATACACGGCAAGACCAGCCTCGAGGGCCTCGACGATCGATGAATCGATGCACAAGGGGACATCCACGAGCGTCTGCACAAGTTCAATACACTCGGCTAGAATCCTCGGCTCGTCAGCCAGCGGGATGCCGGCATTGACATCGAGCAGGTGCGCGCCGGCCGTCACCTGGGCGCGGGCATCCTGCTCGACGCGGGAATAGTCACCGGCCTTCATTTGTTCGGCCAGCTTCCTGCGGCCAGTCGGGTTGATGCGCTCGCCGATGATCACGAACGGTTCGTCAAAACCAATCACCACTTCCTGTTTGGCCGATGCCAAGACGGTTCTGGTCATGACTATGCGACCGCCTCTTTCTGCTGGGCCGCCACCAGCTTGTGGACGGTCTCCACTGCATGCGGTGCGTTCTCTCCATAGCCGTCCGCCATGATCACGTCAGCGAACTCCTGCGTCACCGGCGCACCGCCGACGATCACCGGATACTTGGAGCCCACTTTCTTGAACAGCGCGACGGTTTTCTGCATGGATGGCATGGAGGTCGTCAGCAACGCGGAGAGGCCGACAACACTCGGATCGAGTTCATTGGCCATTTCGAGGATCTGTTCCGGCGTCTTGTTGACGCCAAGATCGACAACCTCGTAGCCCGCGCCTTCCAGCATCATGCCGACCAGGTTCTTGCCGATGTCGTGCACATCGCCCTGTACGGTCGCCAGCATTACCTTGCCTTTGGGTGGAGCGCCGGTCCGGGCCAGGATCGGGCGTACCACTTGCAGGCCGGCCTTCATGGCGCGTGCCGCCATCAGCATCTCCGGCACGAAAATCCTGCCCTCGGCGAATTCATCGCCCACCTCGTCCATGGCGGCAATCAGGGCTTCGTCGAGGATGTCATGGACATCGATCTTGTTGTCGAGCGCCTCTTTCACCAGCTCGACAGTCTCCACGTCCTCGTGATCCAGAACCGCATCAAAAATCCGATCCAGCAGTTTCTCTTCCGGACTCGTTTGCCTGGCCGCCATCGCGGCAACTGCGCTCTGGTCCACACGGACCGTTGTCTTGCCGGTTTCGCCGCGTGCTTCCGGCGTGCCAGCCCGCCTCAAACCGGCCCAGGGTCGGTTGCCGGCACGAAAGTCCTTACAGGCTTCGATGGCCGTACGCACATTTTCCGCCGGGGTAACGGCTGACAGCGAGCATAGATAAAGTGTGCCCTTGCCGATTTCCTCGACTGCTTCCATGTATTCATGGATACGCATACGGATTTCTTCTTTCGGGCCGTTCTGGAAGACGTTGTTGTCGACCCCCAGCACCACCGGCAGATTGTGTTGCCTGGCATAATCGATAACGGGCTGGACCCCGACTTTGAACAGGTCCGGATCCTGCACTTTGAGATAGGCAGGAGTCACACGAAGTTTCTGCTCCCAGAACCGGTGCAGATCGCCGGTGTAGGAATCACCCCACCAGTTGTCGCAATAGACCGGGCGCGGGACCTGCTCCTGCAACCGGACCAGCGGGGCCAGCGAGAACTCCTCGAGCATATCCTGGGTGATGAAGGGCAGCGAGGCCACTGCGTCAGATCCATCGACCGTCTCCGATTCGGGAAATTCCTTGATCAGCGCATTCATGTAGGGAGCGATGACCTCGTCAACGAGGAAGTTCATCAGCTTGTGCACAAACCGCGGGTTTTCAGTTATCTGGACGATCAGGTTTTCGAAGGTCATCACATGCGAGGCCAATGTGAAGGGGGCACAAAAGCTTGGCAGCGGTGTGATGTTGGCCTGTGTCTTCATTTCGTGGAGTATGTCGAAAACCATCGGCATCCGTCCGGAGGAATAGGGATCCGGTGCCTTGAGCCTGGCGATGTCGGCTTCGCATTTGACGATCGGATCGACATTCTCGATTGCCGGCGCCATGTCCTTGAAGGTCACGAAGCTACAGCCCAATGCCTGGGCTTCGACATTGTAGACATCCCAGGTAAAGGAAGGTGTGTCAAAGCCGAAGCGTTCAGTCGTTTCACACACGCCGCGCACGAATTTCTTCGCGTCCGTATAGAACTCATCACCCGGAGTGCCGCTTTCACGCATGGCGAATTCATGCATCTGAGCGATGAAGGGGACTTCTTGCAGGCCGGTGCTCATTGACGTGGAAAGCCGGTTTTGGCCCGTTGAAAAGTCGAATGCAGCCATTTGTCCCGATCCTCACAA
>CBDVAK010000232.1:0-5839 GCA_965371945.1 uncultured Candidatus Competibacteraceae bacterium | reverse complement strand
CTATTCCGCTAAGGGGTCACGAGTATAATAATCTCACCGCACGGCGCGTGGGAATGCATGGCCAAAACGGTCACTGAGGCATCAATCCATCCGCCGCGATAGCGGCTCCGTTCAACCAGTGGGTCAACATGGCCAGCCAGTTACTCGAGGCGTTCGATTTTTGACTTCCCAGTACGGCCGATCTGTAACACTTAATCCGGAGAACACTTTAGCAATGGAAACAGGCATCATTGGCACATCTCTCAAAGAGAACGAAAGACGCGTGCCTATCCACCCGGACCATTTCAACGAGATCATGCCGGAGCTCCGCGCAAATCTGATATTCGAGAGGAATTATGGTGAACCGTTCGGGATCAGCGACGCGGAGATCGCTGAAATGATGGGCGGCGTGGCGACGCGTGATGAAATCCTGAGGGGCTGTGATATTACGATTCTATGCAAGCCATTGCCGGCCGACCTGAAGCAAATGAAGACGGGAGGGGTGCTCTGGGGCTGGGCCCACTGTGTGCAGCAATATGAGATCACTCAGGCGGCAATTGACCGCAGGCTCACCGTTGTTGCTTGGGAAGCAATGAATTGTTGGGGCAAGGATGGCGAGTGGGTGTCGCACCCATTCTACCGGAACAACGAACTTGCCGGATACGCGGGAGTGCTGCACGCCTTGACTCTCAAGGGTATCGATGGGGAATACGGACCGGTCAAGAAGGCGGCGGTTATCAACTACGGTTCGGTCGGCCAAGGCGCGGTCAGGGTTTTGCGGGCACTGGGATTTGCAGATATTACATTGTATGTCCTACAAGAACCCGATTCTCTCAGGAGTGTGCCACTTGGAGTAAAGATCATGAGAATGACAGATCGAGGTGACGGGCATGTTGCGGTCGATAATGCGCCGTTTGTCAATGAACTGGAGAAGATGGATGTGATAGTGAACGGCATGCTGCAGGATCCGTCAAGACCGCTCACCTACGTGGTGGAACATGAGACCCGCAGGCTGAAGCGGGGATCTCTGATAATAGACGTGAGCTGTGATGAGGGCATGGGGTTCCCGTTTGCACGTCCGACTAGCTTTGAGGAACCTATGATATCCGTCGGACACATCGACTACTACGCGGTAGACCACACGCCAAGCTATCTTTGGAACGGTGCTTCCTGGGAAATATCGAAAGCGCTACTCCCGTATCTAAAGACCGTAGTGTCCGGACCTCTCGCGTGGGAACGGAATGAGACCATCCGTCGAGCAATAGAGATTCGTGAAGGAGTGATCGTCAACCCGCACATTTTGTCACTCCAAAAGCGGGAGTCGGACTATCCGCACAAGACAAGATGAGCCCTCAAGAACGGTGAATCCAAAGGAGGGATAGAGCAAACCAAGGTCCAAACAAGAATCAGGTTTCCCATTGCACATCATGTGACAAGCTTTCGGCTTCATGGCGTTTGACGGCCCGGCTTACGGTCATGCGACCAATGCCGAAGTGCTCAGCGACCTGGGCGAAGTGGAACAGCCGGCCCAACACCCTGGACGGGCTGGCGCCGCGGGGCCCATGCGTGGACCTCGCGCAGCTACAGGCGTGGCTTTTGCGATGGCAACGCGCCTGAGTCCGGTCAGACCAAGTCACCGGGATAGTCGGCGATACCGGGATTGTCGGCGACATTGACCAGCCTGGGAGTGTTGAGCGTCCCCACCTTGATGGTCTTGCGGTCGCGCAGATACTCGGCCACCACGTCCCAGATCGGTGCACCGGGGGACTGTGAACCAACCGTGGCCCAACCCGCCACCTTGTAGTTCTTGCCGGCGTCGATGGCCTCGCCGTTATCCAGCGTCATATCGGTAATCCGGTTTCCTATGGTCAGCAGCGGATCAACGGTGTAGTTGAGACCACCGACACGAACCATGTCACCACCCTGCTGGTAATAGGGGTCGGGATTGAACAGATTGTCGGCCACATCTTCCAAAATCAGCTTGATGTCGGCTCCGGACATGTCCCGGGCATAGGTCTCGGGATAGGTGATACAGGTCTGGTCGAGTACGTTCTCCATGGTGATGGGCTGACCGGGCAACACCGTGGTGCCCCAGCGAAAGCCCGGTGACAACGAAACCTGTGCATCCAGCACCGTGCGCAATGCGTCGCAGATCACCTGATCGAAAGTGCCGTTAAAATTGCCACGCCGGAACAACAGCTCCTCGGTTACCGCCAGTTCCTCCGCCAACTGCTCCGCATAGGGTTCGCGCAGACGCTGGATCAGGGCGCTCATTTCCTGGTCCGGCTCCAGCAGGTTCGAAAACACCGGCAACAAGCGGTACTGGTAGTCATTGACCTTGCCGGAGCCGACATCGAGGTCGAGCACCGCCACGAACTTGCCATTGGAACCGGCATTGCCCACCAGGGTCTTGCCGGATGCATTGCTGACCACCGTCGGCATCGGCACGCCATCGTGGGTATGCCCGCCCATGATGGCATCGATACCGGTGACCACCGAGGCCATCTTCAGATCGACGTCCATGCCGTTGTGAGACAACACGATCACCGCGTCAGGGCTTTCCTCGTCGCGGATCTGGTTGACCACCTCCTGCATCGCTTCGTCCTGGATTCCGAAGGTCCAGTTGGGGATAAAGCGCTGCGGGTTGGCGATCGGCGTATAGGGAAACGCCTGGCCGATGATCGCGATGCGCGCGCCGCCGACCTCCTTGATGGTCCAGGGCTTGAACGCATGACCCGTATCCTCGTCATAGGCGGGAAAGCCGTCGAACAAGGCATCCTCGCGCACTCGTACGTTCTGGGCCAGAAACTCACCGTCGAAGGCCTCGATGTTTTCCAGCACCTCGCTGTCGCGATAGGTGAACTCCCAGTGCCCGGTCATCAGTTCCACGCCGAGCAGATTGCTGGCCTCCACCATGTCCCTGCCACGCGTCCAATACGAGGTTCCGGACCCCTGCCAGGTATCGCCGCCATCGAGCAGCAACGAATTGCCGTCCCCGGCGGCCGAGCGCAACTGCTTGATCAGGGTCGCCATATGCGCGAATCCACCAACCCGGCCGTAGTGTCGGGCGCCCTCGGCAAAGTCCAGGAAGCTGACCGCGTATGCCTCGGCACTGCCTGGTTCGATGCCGAAATGGGTGAGCAGATTACTGCCAACCAGATGTGGCGGCTGGCCCTTGGCGGCCCCGATCCCCAGGTTGACATTGGGTTCACGAAAATAGATGGGCAGCAACTGCGCATGGCAATCGGTGAAGTGCAGAACCCGGGCATTGCCGAATACCGGCAGGTCGTAGGGGTCCGTGGCACTGCCGGCGAGCGCCGGGCGCGATGACAACAGTCCCGGCAGGGTCATGCCCGCGGCACTGGCGATACTCATCAGGCGGATGAACTGGCGTCGACTGAGATCCATGAATCCTCCAGGGGTCGTGCGCCGTGCCGCCTCTCATGAGCGACATTCCGGCGGTTCGAGCGAAGATAGTAACATTACCGCGGCGGCGCACTTCAGCGCGGCCGCAGAGGGCTGGATCTGACCAACAGCACTACGGCGAGTGGCAGCAGCAATCCGATCACCGTCACGACAATCAGCAGCGGACCAAGCTCGTTGTAGTCAGCCGCCACGGTCACCGCTCCAGTGACCGGGTCAAGTACCTCGCGGGTGACCGAGAACCAACGGTTCAGGTAGCCCGTGCCCAGTTGCGAGGCCGACAGCGCCAGATTGGTAAATGAAGCCATCACCGCAAAAAACGTCGCCTTGAGATTGGCCGGCGCCGACTGCGCGATCCAGGCCAGCATCGGGATCATGGCGATCTGTCCCAACGGGGATTCCAGCGCGGTATCGATTACCGCGATGAAACGGGCATCGACGACGCCACCGGTCAGCGGTGCGGTCCAGTTCTGAATGCCGTAGTACAACGCAATGTTGGGTAAGGAAAGAACGGTTCCGGCAAGGGTCAACGCCACGATCACGTAGGCGATCGAGCGCTGCGCCATGAAGCGGCGAAACACGAACATGCCGATCAGCGTCAAGGCACTGGCGATCAAGCTCAACAGCGACAGAAACTGCTGGTCGAAAGCCAGTTCGTCTATAGTGAACCAGGTCGCGCCAGCACCGGGCAGGGGCACCGCCCGAAATGCGAAGATGATCAGCGCGGTGGCCACCAGCTTGCGCCGCGCCACACTGTCGAGTTCCCTGACCAGGGTCTTGATCAGCAGCCCGATGATGGTCAGCGAGCCGACGAAGACCCACTCCTCGCCGTAGTCGAAATCACCCAGTCCCATCACCGCGGCAAACGCGACGAAGACAGCGCTGCCGCCCAGTATGCGCCAGTCAACACGGGTACTGGTCTCCCCGGCGCCGAGCAGCCCCGCGGCGGCGCCCGGGTCCAGTCCCGACCGGATCAACCGCCTCATCCGCCGTCGTCTGAGCACCTCCGCCAACACCACACCCAGTACCGAAACCAGTGGGATCAGCAGGGCCAACTGGTAGATCTCCAGATAGGCCGCGACCTTGTCCGTCTCATCCATGTTCTCGACATTGGAAAAAGCAACCAGGTTGGCGATGGCGACGGCCACGCTACCGCCGATGATGGCGACTCGACCCAGAGTCTGCATGGTGGTGTGCATCAACCGCACCTGCTGTGCAGGCAGCGGTCGACCCTGTTCGTCGCCGGCGGGCACCGCCTCCACGGTCATGGCGTCGGCCACCACGTCCTGCAGTACATAGCCGGCCGGAGCCAGCAGAGAGCTGAGCACGAACCACGCCTCCACCGGCATCAACGCGCGCATCATCTCGCGATCCGCGATCAAGCCCTGCATGATCAGCAAACTGGCGGTGATCAGCCCGGCCCCCAGCACCACGAAGCCCGCTTTCCAGCGCCACAGCAAATCCACCAGGTGCCCCACCGGCATCTTCACCGCCCACACCAGACCGCCCCAGAACCCGAGCACCGCCAAAAACTCCGCCGACAGGCCCAGATAGTCCTTGACGAAAAAGGTACCGACGATGCCGGTCAGACCGGAGATACCCGCCGCCAGATAGACCATCAGAGGCGGTAGATAGGAAAGCCGCAGCTCGCGCGCGAGATGTAGAAAGTTGGCATCGAACCAGCGCCACATTGCCGCCGACATGCCTGCAACCGTATTCAGATCCCGACTCCTGTCCAATGGCTCGCGCAGCGAATACCGGCCTGCATCTTATACCCACGGTTTGCAGGGTTCGGTCTGGGTAGCGCATGCCGGGGGGCGCCGTGAATACGTCCATGTAGGCTTAGCGGCGGCATCCCTGCCGCCGATACCCCCTGCATGCGCCACCCATACCTCGGCTGCGCGTCCGGCCGGTCACACCTCATAATACCCACCTCGACAGAGATTGCCGTCTGGTGGGCACCCCTTGCAGGCCGATCACAGTATTGCTTTACAACCTTGCCCTGCGCTCCAATTCACGTACGCTATGAGCCGGAATTCGATCCGCGACGGGTATCCAAGGCTGAATCCGGCATGACCAAGCTGCACGTCATCACCCACAAGGATGAACTCGATCCCGCCCGCGCGGCAGGCAAGATCGCGGTGGTATTCGACGTGCTGTTCGCCACCTCCACCATCGTCACCGCATTGGACCAGGGCGCCCGTGCGGTGATCCCGGCCCGGGATGCGGCGGCAGCCCGACAAGTCGCCGAGGGTCAATCCCCGGGCAGCTATCTGCTGGCAGGTGAGAAAGACGCCGAACGACTCGAAGGTTTCGCGCCATTCGCACCGCTGGCGCTGAGCCGCTGTGAGCTCCATGGACGCCGGGTCATCTACTCCACCACCAACGGCACGGTAGCGCTGCGCCGGGCGGCCTGCGCGCACCGGGTCTATGCGGC
>CBDVAK010000231.1:0-5849 GCA_965371945.1 uncultured Candidatus Competibacteraceae bacterium | reverse complement strand
GATCAATCTCCCCACCGTGGCAGCAGGGCCTGCTCGATACCAAACTGGTCGAGTACCCGCGCGACCACGAAATCAACAATTTCGGCAACTGTCTGCGGGCGCTGATAAAAGCCTGGATTAGCCGGTAGCATACAGGCCCCGGCGCGTGCCAGACGCAGCATGTTCTCGATCTGGATTACCGACAGCGGCGTCTCGCGCAGTACCAGTACCAGCTTGCGCTGTTCCTTGAGGGTCACTTCGGCGGCACGCTCGATCAAGTTGCGGCAGGTTCCCGCAGCCACGCCGCCCAGAGTGCCGCTGGTACAAGGGCAGATCACCATCCCGGCGGTGGTGGCGGAGCCGCTGGCCGCCGGCGCAGTCCATTCCTGTTCTCCGAACAGGCTCAACTGCCCGGGCGCCGCCTGGTAACGCTCGCCGAGAAAGCGCCGGGCTTCGGCATTGCGCCCGGGCAGCCCCAGGTCGGTTTCCATACCGATCACCACGCGGGCCGGCCCCGACAACATCAGGTGCACCTCACGCCCGGCACCCAGCAGGCACTGCAGCAGCCGCAGCCCGTAGTCGGCGCCGGATGCACCGGTCATTGCCAGCAGCACGGGGCCACCATCGGCGCTCATTTGCCGGCACCCAGGTCACCGCTTTGCTGGCGGCGCCGCAATGCCTCCAGAAGCAGATCGTGGATGCCGCCGAAACCGCCGTTGCTCATCACCACCACCACGTCACCGCTGCGCGCCTCGCGAGCCACTGCCGAGGCAATATCCCTGACCGCACCGTAGAGCGATACCCGCGGGTCGGTAAATTCGGCCTGCACATCCCACTCGGCGCGTTGCGGGCGCAACAGATGGACCCGGTCGGCCGCCTCCAGCGAGGTGGCCAGAGTGTCCCGGTGCACGCCCATACGCATGGTGTTGGAACGCAGTTCCAGCACCGCGATGATACGCCCGCGGTCGGTCGCGGCACGCAGCCCGGCGAGGGTGGTGGCGATCGCGGTGGGATGATGCGCGAAATCGTCGTATACGGAAACACCGCCGACCTCGCCGAGTAACTCCTGGCGGCGTCGTACCCCGGCAAAGTGATTGAGCGCCTCCACAGCCAGCGGTGCCGGCACCCCGGCATGGCGGGCGGCAGCCACCGCGGCCAGCGCGTTGTTGACATTGTGACGGCCGGTGAAACGCCACTGCACCCGCCCCTGGCGTTCGGTCTTCCACCAGACCTGGAAAGTCGTGCCATCGGACGAGACCTCCCGCGCTTCCCAATCACCTGCCACTACCCTTTCCACCGGGGTCCAACAACCCATCTCCAGTACTTTCAGAATCTCCGCGTCCTGGCCATTGGCGACGATCAGACCGGTGGACGGAATGGTTCTGACCAAATGATGGAATTGGGTGCGGATAGCTGCAAGATCAGGGAATATGTCCGCATGATCAAACTCGAGGTTGTTGAGAATCACGGTACGCGGCCGGTAGTGGACAAACTTGGAACGCTTGTCGAAAAAGGCGGAGTCATACTCGTCGGCTTCAACCACGAAAAAACGTCCCTTGCCCAGTCGCGCCGAGGTCTCGAAATTGCCTGGCAGCCCGCCGATCAAGAACCCCGGTTCGAGACCGGCATGTTCGAGGATCCAGGCGAGCATTGCGCTGGTGGTGGTCTTGCCATGAGTACCGGCCACCGCCAGCACCCAACGATCCCGCAGCACGTGCCCAGCCAGCCACTGTGGGCCGGAAGTGTAGTCCAGATCCTGGTCGAGCACCGCTTCGACCACGGCCATGCCACGGGTCATGACATTGCCAACCACCACCTGGTCGGGCGGCGGGCGCAGATGCGAAAGCTGGTATCCCTCCATAACCTGCATACCGGCTTCCCGCAACTGGGTGCTCATGGGCGGATAGACGGCGGTATCAGAACCGGATACCTGGTAGCCGGATTCCCTGGCCAGCAGGGCGA
Organism: uncultured Candidatus Competibacteraceae bacterium; assembly: GCA_965371945.1. Classification (GTDB taxonomy): domain Bacteria; phylum Pseudomonadota; class Gammaproteobacteria; order Competibacterales; family JAHEDQ01; genus CBDVAK01. The sequence goes on along the minus strand of CBDVAK010000231.1, from coordinate 3,908 downwards.
TGCCGGCCATGAAAGTGCCACAGATTCCGAGGATGTGGATTTTTTGGGCCTGCATAGGGAAACGATCTGGCACGGCGAACCCGCTCTGGAGCGGGATTCTGCGATGATCGTGGCGCGATTGCTATGTGAAAATTCGCAATTTGCCATCTCCGGCGATCCGGGATGGTTGGGAATCCCGGAGATGACGGGTGGCCGACGGTGGTTTGGTACCGGTGGCGTAGCTGGGGTGGTGATTGGTTTGCCGCGTGGTGCGCACGGCACACCCTACACCAAGCCCACCAACGGAGCCGCCACGTAGGGTGTGCCGTGCGCACCGGCCACCTTTGGATTCACTCCCGGAACCGCGTTACACCCACCGATCCGTCAACCGAATGCCGACAGCAGCCAGTTCATGAGCACGACCGAGGCGACGATGTAGACCATTACCAGGCCGATGGCGGCTCCGCGGGCGATGTCCAGCGCCTCACGCAGGATATGGGTCATCACTGCCAGGCTCCAGCCGAACAGCCCCAGATAGACCAGGTTGGCAACCCCCGAGCCACCAGCCTCGGCCTGGCTGGAAAGCCAGATGATCACCGGCCAGGCGATAAAACCGATGATCGCGCCGCTGCCGGTCAAGGCCGTAAAGGTCTGCGGGAAACGCGCCGGCAGCCGCCGCCAACGCAACAGCAGCCAGGTCAGCCCGGCCACCATCGCCACGTCGGCCAGCGTCTGCAGCAATGACATGCCGAAGGTGCCCTGTACGCTGAAACCGAGTACGCCCGCGAAAACGTAGAATATCGTGGCGAAACGCAGCAGCGCCGGCGAGGCGGGCACCTCCTGCGGTCCCTTGCGCAACACACAGATTTCGGCGAACAAGCGCAGGTAGAGCATCATGACGCGGCCAGCTTGCGGCGCAGCAGTTTGTTGACCTGTTGGGGATTAGCCTTGCCGCGGGTGGCCTTCATGACCTGACCCACAAAAAAACCCAGCAGTTTGTCGCGGCCTCCACGGTATTGCTCGGCCTGTTCGGGATTGGCGGTCACGATGTCGTCGATGATCGCTTGCAGCGCACCACTGTCACTGATTTGGCGTAGCCCGTGGGCGCCGATCACCGTATCCGCATCACCTTCACCGTCCCACATCGCCTCGAACACCTGTTTGGCGATCTTGCCGGAGATGGTGCCATCACGCAGCCGCGCCAGCATGCCAGCCAACTGGGTGGCGGTTACCGGACTGACGGAGATCTCCACCGCGTCGCGGTTGAGAAAAGCCGCCAACTCGCCATTGACCCAGTTCGCGCACAGCCGGGGATCCACCCCCAGCGCCGCCACCACCTGTTCGAAATAATCCGCCAGATCCCGAGTGGCGACCAGTTGTGCGGCCTCCTGCGCGGACAGCCCGTGCTGGCTGACGAAGCGTTGGCGTTTGGCATCGGGTAGTTCCGGCAGACGCTCGCGGGCTTCGGCCAGCAGGGCGTCGTCCACAATCACCGGCAGTAGATCGGGATCCGGAAAATAACGGTAATCGTTGGCCTCCTCCTTGCTGCGCATGGCCCGGGTCTCGCCCCGTTGCGGGTCGTAGAGCCGGGTTTCCTGAACTACCTTCCCCCCGCCTTCGATAACCTCGATCTGGCGCTCGATCTCGTGCTCGATGGCACGCTCCAGGAATCGGAACGAATTGAGATTCTTGACCTCGGCACGGGTGCCCAATGCCTGTTGACCGCGGGGCCGCACCGACACGTTGGCATCGCAGCGAAACGAGCCTTCCTGCATATTGCCGTCGCAGATGCCGAGATAGCGCACCAGCGTGTGCACCTTGCGCATATACGCCGCGGCCTGCGCCGCCGTGCACAGTTCGGGCTCGGAGACAATCTCCAGTAACGGCGTGCCAGCGCGGTTGAGATCGATGCCGCTCATGCCGTGAAAGTCCTCGTGCAACGACTTGCCGGCATCTTCCTCCAGATGGGCGCGGGTGACCTGGATCAGCCGGGTGCCGCCGCCATCGTCATCCAGGGTGATGGTGCCACCGGTGACTACCGGCAGTTCGTACTGGCTGATCTGGTAGCCCTTGGGCAGATCCGGGTAGAAATAGTTCTTGCGGGCAAAAACCGAACGCGGCGCCACCTGTGCGCCGATCGCCATTCCGAACATCGCCGCCATGACCACCGCTTCGCGGTTGACCACCGGCAGCACGCCGGGCATGCCCAGATCGATCAGACAGGCCTGGGTATTGGGTTCGGCACCGTAGGCAGTGGCGGCACCGGAAAAGATCTTGCTGCGGGTGGCGAGTTGCGCGTGAATCTCCAGCCCGATCACGGCTTCCCAGTATGAATCGGGGGACGTTGCAGCGACAGCCGCGGAAGGATTCATAGGCCCAGGTTCCGGTGCGTTGCGTTCAGGCTGAGGGGGGTGTCAGCAGGTGCCAGTCGGTCTGCTGCTGGAATCGGTGGGCGATGTTGAGCAGGCTCTGCTCGGAGAAATAATCTCCGATCACCTGTAACCCCACCGGTCTGCCTTCAACCAGGCCCGCGGGCACCGAAATGGCGGGCAACCCGGCCAGGTTGACGGCGATGGTGTAAATATCGCACAGATACATGGTCACCGGATCGTCGGTCTTGGTGCCCAGGTCGAATGCGGGTGTCGGTGTGGTCGGACCCATGATCACATCAACATCCGCGAACGCGCGCCGGAAATCATCACTGATCAGACGGCGGATCTTCTGGGCCTTGAGATAGAAGGCGTCGTAGTAGCCGGCCGACAGGGCGTAGGTACCAACCATGATGCGACGTTTGACCTCGGCGCCAAAACCTTCGCCGCGCGAGCGGGTGTAGAGATCGAGCAGATCGCGGGGATCCTGGCAACGGTAGCCGTAGCGCACGCCGTCGTAGCGGGCCAGGTTGGACGAGGCCTCCGCCGGCGCCACCACGTAATAAGCGGGCACCGCCAGTTTGGTGTTGGGAAGGCTGATGCGCTTTGGCCGCGCGCCCAGGCGTTCGAATTCCGCCAGCGCACTCTCGATCCGTTGCGCCACCCCGGGGTCGAGCCCGGCATCGAAATATTCGCCCGGCAGCCCGATCCGCAAACCGTCCAGCGGCTGGTCGAGTGTCGCGCTATAGTCGGGCACCGGCCGATTGACGCTGGTCGAGTCACGACCATCGTGACCGGCCATCGCCTGCAGCAGCAAAGCCGCATCGGCGGCACTGCGCGTCAACGGCCCGCCCTGATCGAGGCTGGAGGCGAAAGCGACCATGCCCCAGCGCGACACCCGTCCATAGGTGGGTTTGAGACCGGTGATCCCGCACAGCGCCGCCGGCTGGCGGATCGACCCCCCGGTATCGGTACCGGTGGCAGCCGGCACCAGGCCGGCCGCCACCGCGGCCGCTGACCCGCCGGAGGACCCGCCCGCCACCGCGGCACTGTCCCAGGGGTTGCGAACCGGGCCGAAATAGCTGTTTTCATTGGACGAGCCCATCGCAAATTCGTCCATATTGGTCTTGCCGACCAACACCATTCCGGCCGCTTCGAGGCGCTCCACTACCGCGGCGTTGTAGGGCGCTTCAAAGTTCTCGAGCATACGCGAACCACAGGAAGTACGGATTCCGTGGGTACAGTAGATATCCTTGTGCGCGACCGGAATGCCGGTGAGCACAGCGCCTTCGCCGGCGGCGATACGCCGGTCGGCAGCTTCCGCGGCGTCCAGCGCGGTTTGCTCGCAGACAGTGATGAAACTGTTGAGGCCGGGGTCCAGTCGGGCGATCCGCTGCAGACAGGAGCGGACCAGTTCGACGCTAGAGAATTCACCGGCACGCAGTCCGGCGGATAATTCGGCAATGCTTTTTTCGTGCATCTCAGATTCCACAAACCAGGACCGGCGATCCCGGTTGCCGCGGCGCGGAGCATCGCCGCTGGAAAGGGTTCAGCGAACCC
>CBDVAK010000230.1:0-5926 GCA_965371945.1 uncultured Candidatus Competibacteraceae bacterium | reverse complement strand
ATGATGTGTTTGTATCCTGGTCAGCGTAAACATGGCTTGGGTAGCGAGTGCTTGATGGTTGCCGGGCTATATCGGTTTCAACTATAGTGAACCTTATTTATACCAATTATGAACCTTTGATGATGCCTGTCATGGCCTGCAGTTCGGTAGATCCCCTCTCCTGGAGGGAATGCGAATGGACGAAGAATCCGTGCCGGTACTGAAGTCCGCACAGAGGTGCAGCGCCACCGACATCGTTTCGCGCCTGCGTCAGGACATCATGGATGGTCGTTACTGCTACGATGAACGACTACCTCCGGAACGCAATCTGGCCGAACTGTTTGGCAGTTCGCGGGGTACGGTACGCTCGGCGTTGCAGCAGTTGGAAACCATGAACCTGGTGACCAGAAAGGTGGGCAGCGGCACCTACATCCGCTATCGCGAGGTTTCGAACCGCGAGGAGATAGCCGAGGCGGTCAGCCCGCTGGAACTGATCGATGTGCGCCTCGGTCTGGAGCCGCAAATTGCCCGCCTCGCAGTGATCAACGCCAGTGCCCGCGATATCGAAAGCCTGGGTCGTTCACTCGAGGCACTGGAAAAATGCGCCGGCCATGGCGAACGGTTTGCGCGAGCGGACAGCGCGTTCCACACCAATCTGGTCGAGTGTACCGGCAATGTTCTGCTGATCTGGCTCTACCAGCAGGTCAACGAGGTGCGCGGTCACTCGCAGTGGCGGGCGATGAGAGACAAGATTTTGTCAGCAGAAAAGATCGACGCCTACAACGCACAGCACCGGGCCATCTATGAAGCAGTGCGGTCCCGGGATGCCGAAGGCGCAGTGAAAGCGATTACCGGCCATCTGCAGGGTGCGAAAAAGGATTTACTGGGGGTACACTGAGGCGATTGGCGGAAACAAGCAGATTGGGTAGGATTTTCGCCCGTCTCCAAGGCGCGGCAGCCGGATACCGGAACTGACCGACTCAGCAACTCAGGAGAGCCGTAGATGACGTCTGCCGAGATTTGGTCTCAGCCAGTCGATACCAGCTTCCAGCCATCGCTTTTCATCCCTCACGGTGGAGGCCCCTGCTTCTTCATGGAGTGGACTATGGGACCACCCGATACATGGGATCGTATGGCGGATTGGCTTCGTGGTTTTGCAGCAACGCTGCCGAAGCGGCCAGCAGCCGTGGTAGTGATCTCCGGACACTGGGAAGAAAGCGTGTTCGCGGTCACCAGCGCGGCCCGACCACCTTTGATCTACGATTACTACGGCTTCCCTGAACACACATATGACCTGACCTATCCAGCCCCGGGCTCTCCTGCCCTCGCACACCGGATCGTCGCAATGCTGACGCGGGCGGGGCTACCATCACATGTGGATGACCAGCGTGGCTTTGACCATGGCGTCTTCATTCCCTTCAAGCTCATGTTCCCTGATGCCGATATTCCGATCGTGCAGGTTTCATTGCATACGAACCTCGATCCAGCGCTGCACCTTGAGGTTGGACACGCGCTTGCGCCCTTACGGAAAGAAGGCGTGCTGATTGTCGGCAGCGGAATGAGCTATCACAACATGCGTGGCTTTGGTGATCCACGCTCCCGGCCCGATTCCGACGTTTTTGACACCTGGCTGACCAGCGCAGTCGCGCAGACTGATGCGGGCAGCCGCAATGAGGCGCTCAGGAACTGGGCTTCAGCGCCTGCTGCACGTGTCGCTCACCCTCGCGAAGAGCATCTCATTCCATTGATGGTCGTAGCAGGCGCAAGTAGTGACGGCCCGGGCGAGAGAGTATTTTCCGATCACCCCATGGAGACGGCTATTTCCGCCTTCCGGTTCTAGTGGTTCCAGTGCGTCACCGATACTACGACGAATCTCAACTGACCCAGTTTTCCAGCCTCAATCCCTCCACCCTCTCGAATTCACGGGTATTGTTCGTTACCAGCGTGGCGTCCTCGGCCAAGGCATGGCAGGCGATCCACAGGTCGTTGGCCCCAATTGGCGTACCTGCTTCCTTCAATCGTGTGGATTGCACCGCATAGTGGTTACAGAGGGTCCGGCTCGTGTGATAGACAATCGGAACTTGCCTGATCAGGATCTCAAGCTTGCGTAACACCCGAGGCTTGCGCGTGCTTCGCTCCGCCCCCTTGAGGAGTTCCGCATAGGTAAAGAACGACATACAAAGCATGTCATCCTTCCCCAGGGTGTCGACGTGCCGGGCAACCGATGGTGGCTTGTTCTTGATCAGGTAAATGAGGATATTGGTATCGAGTAGATACCTCATAGTGATTCACGTTCTTGCACGGCGTCCTTGGTGTGGCGATCTTCCTCCAACAGCGCCACATACTCCTGGTCAAAGCCAGCGAGGGCTTCCAGCAAGGCTACGCCCCGGGCCTGGGGAATGGGGTGTATTACCAGGTCTCCGTTTTCGTTGCGGGTGATTTCGACCCGGCTGGTATCCAGTCTCAATTCCTGCGGAATACGAACGGCCTGACTGTTCCCATTCATAAAAACGCGGCTGATGATAGCGGACATGGCGAACCCCGAGTGTGTGTACGACCATGTGTGTATGGTCTCTGCGCACATCGCTCAGGTCAAGTAGTAACCGCCTGTTCAGGCCCGGGTGCCGGCCAGTGGAATGGCTGTTGCCTCGGCGGTGGCCAGAGTGAGGGCACGCAGATCTTCAGGCTCGATATTGTGCAGGTCGGTCTTGCCGGTGCAGCGGGCCATCATCGAGGCCTCACCGGTGCTGGCCTTGATGATGTTGATGATGGCTTCGGCACGCTCTTCGCCACTCAGGTTCGATTCGAACAGCAGGGTGTTGTCACTGATTCGCCCGCCGGCAGCGAGACCGGCGGTCACGCCCAATACCATCGCGACTGCACCCAGGCCCACCAGCTTGGCGGCATCGGTACCCGAGCGTACGCCGCCGAAGTGGATCAGATCGACAGCTTCCTCGCGACCCAGCCGGCGCAGGATTGTTATCGCGTCGCGCAGCAACCGCAGATCCGGAGCGTGGCCCAGTTCGGGCCAGCCGCTCATTCGTGTTCCCGCACCGTTGAGCAGCAGTAGATCGAAATCCTGATCGAGCGCAAACTCAATCGCTTGTTCCAGCTTCGAGGTTGGGGAAACCACCAGGCCCAGTAACTGCTTGTCTGCGAGTCGACTCATGGTTTGCGGCGCGGAATCACCCTCCACGGTCTGCAGCAACGCCGCCGCCCCGGCGTCCGCGGTCGGGCTGCCGTCCACCAGCAGTTGCAGCCAGGTCAGTTCAGTTTTCTCCGATAGTGGGCGTGTTCCCAGATAGGGGGTTCGGGTTTCCGCCAGCCCGCAGGCTACGGCTTCCCGAACCTCCGCAGGCGCATCCTCGAAGCCGCTTACCATGAACGGGTGTGCCAGCATCAGTTTTCCGGCCATGTCGAAAGTGACCTTGCATGCCTCCCGGTAAGGGTCGATCACCAATCTCGACAGATTGGCCGGCAGAAACACCAGGTCGTCATATTGGGGTGGCCTGGAATCCGGGAAAGGGTTGTCACGGGGCACCAGCCGACGCCGCAGCATCGCTCGTTGCTTGCGGTGGTCGGCGGGGTCGGTTCTGGCCATCGAGAACAGATCTTCCCGGTGGCGCACGGAATAGTCTGCGGAGCCGGTTTCCGCGTCACATCGATAGCAGCGCGCTGCCTCCTGACGGGCGGTATCGGCATCATAGGTGGTCTCGATCTCCGGAAACTTGACCGGTTCGCTGCCGAGTCCGAGGAACTGCGGATGGTGCAGGGGTAGTGTTTCCCACCTCAGATCCTGCGCCACGGGAACCTGCCGGGTCCGGTACGGCGTGCGGTAGGGCATGGCTTCTTCGACACCCTCCAGGAACGCCTTGATGTAGTAGGCCGCGCGTTGACCGTGACTCATGGCCATGACGATGGTGGAGCCTCCGAAGGCTCCGTCCCCGGCGGCAAACACCTGGGGATCGGCGGTGCTCATGTTGTCGAAATCCGCGCGCACCCGGTCCGGCAGCATCATCCCCAACTGGTCGAGTTCCTCACAGGCGCTTTTCTGGCCCACCGCGGCGATGACCATGCCGCACTCGATGTCGTGCTCGCTGCCGGGGATTGGAACCGGGCGTCGGCGGCCATCTTCACCGGGCTCGCCCAGCGAGGTTTCGATGACCCGCAAGATCAGTCTGCCACCCTCTGCTTTTATGGCCACGGGTTGGCTGTGATAGATGAACTCGATGCCTTCCTTGACCGCACCCTCAAGCTCGATGGCGCGCGCCGGGATCTCTTCGGTACCACGTCGGTACACCACCTTGACCTGCTCACATCCGGGCAGGCGCCGTGCCACCCGGCAGGCATCCATGGCGACGTCACCACCCCCGATGACCACCACGGTCGAGGGTAGTTGTGGCCGCTCCCCGGCGTTGATGCGCCGCAGGAAGCCGACGCCGTCCACGACCTGGGGATGATCCTCGCCCGGGACGTTCATGGGCTTGCCCCACCAGGAACCGATGGTGAGCAGCACGGCATCGTGGCGTTGCTTCAGTTGTTCGAGGCTGACGTCCTGACCCAAGGTGGTATTGAGATGGACGTTGAGACCCGCGCACTTTGTCCGCAGGCGCTCGATGTCATCGTCGATGATGCCCGGAGGCAGTCGAAAGGCGGGAATGCCCCAGACCATCATGCCACCGAGCCGGTCGCTCATCTCGTAGACATGAACCTCGTAGCCGGCTACGCAGAGATCATGCGCCGCGGTGAGGCCAGCCGGGCCGGCGCCGACGATGGCGACGGTTTCGGTGCGCGTGACCGGTACCGCCGGCGGGTCGAATCGATGACCCACCTGGTCCATGACAAAACGCTTGAGGTTGCGGATTTGCAACGGGCCGTCGCTGTCCACGCGCCGGCAGGCCGGCTCGCAGGGCGCATCGCAGACCCGCCCGCAGATCGAGCTGAAGGGGTTGGTGGCGGTGATGGCCTCGAATGCCTCCTCGTAGTTGCCTTCCCAGATCTGGGCGATGTAGGAGGGCGCATCGGTTCCCACCGGGCAGGCGACCTGGCAGGGCGCCGGCACGAAGTGCGGTTCCTGCGTGCTGTCGCGGTACTCCGGTGGAGCTTTGGGCATGAGGATACGGTTGAGGTCGTAGACGCTCATCCTAGACAGTCTCCGCCTGTTGGCTGAGCGCAATATCCTGGTGATGGGGCTCGTAGGGCAGACCGGTGATGGTGGCCGCCTCCGGGGTGAGCGCCACCAGGTCCTCGCGTCGCAGTTGATGGGTATCGGAATAGCCAAGCGCGTGCGTGATGGCAGCGATCTGCCAGCGCACGGTTTCCAGGAATCGGTGTATGTTTTGTGCCTCGACGGGGGGGTTATAGCGTTTCTCGTGTTCCGGGTCCTGGGTGGCGATGCCGGTGACACACTGCCCTACGTGACACTGCATGCAGGCGATACAGCCACCGGCGATCAGCACCGAGGTGCCAAACGCCACTGCGTCGGCGCCCAGGCAAAGCGCCTTGACAGCATCGACGCCGTCGCGCAGTCCACCCATCAGCACGATCTCGATATCCTGACGTCGGCCGATCTCCTGCAGTGCCTGCAGTGCCTCCATGATGGCAGGCAGGGTGGGGATGCCGACGTAGTCGATGACCTCGGCGCTGCCGGCTCCGGTGGAGCCCTGCATGCCGTCGAGTTCCACGAAGTCGAAGCCATCCTTGACCGCGATCTTAATGTCGTCGCGCACCCGCCCCGCGCCCAGCTTGACGCTCACCGGCAAGCGGTAGCCCGTGGCCTCGCGAAACTCCTCGATCTTGATGACCAGATCGTCGGCGCCCAGTATGTCGGGGTGGCGTGATGGCGAGCGCAGATCGATCCCTGCGGGGATGCCGCGGATCTCGGCCAGTTCGGGGGTGACCTTCTTGGCCATGAGCTGGCCGCCGAGGCCGGGCTTGGCGCCCTGGG
>CBDVAK010000229.1:0-5927 GCA_965371945.1 uncultured Candidatus Competibacteraceae bacterium | reverse complement strand
CCGGTCTGTTCGCTATGCCCGAGTTTAGCGTCTGTGAGTGCATGGTCTACACTTGCATGCTGCATCCACTGCAAATTTTGCGTTTAGCCAAACGTCAGCTAGCATTCCGCGACCTGTTCTCCCGGAGGTCAGCCATGGCCGCAGTCGTCGAACCCACTCACAACCCGCGGACATCCGTCGGTTCCGGGCGCCCGCCCCGTCACAAGGTGCGCATGGTGACCGCTGCCAGCCTGTTCGACGGGCATGACGCCTCGATCAACATCATGCGCCGCATCCTGCAATCCGATGGTGTCGAGGTGATTCACCTCGGCCACAATCGCTCGGTGGACGAGATCGTCACCGCGGCGGTGCAGGAAGACGTACAGGGTATCGCCATCAGTTCCTATCAGGGCGGGCACGTCGAGTTCTTCAAGTACACCCTCGATCTGCTGCGTGAGCGGGGCGGCGACAATATCAAAGTATTCGGTGGCGGTGGCGGTGTGATCGTCGCCGATGAGATTGCCGAGCTGCATGACTACGGTGTGACCCGCATCTTCTCACCCCATGATGGCCAGGCAATGGGTTTGCAGGGCATGATCGAATCGATCGTCGAGGCCTGTGACGTGGATCTTTCGGCACAGGCGCCGGATGACCTGGGCGAACTGTATGCGGGTGATCGCCGAGTACTGGCGCGGATTATCACCGCGCTGGAAAGTGAGGCCCTCGACCCCGGCCTGCGCGAGCAGTTGTTGGCGCGCGCTGCAGCGGTATCCGGAGTGCCGGTGCTTGGCATCACTGGCACCGGGGGCGCGGGCAAATCTTCGCTGACCGACGAGCTGATCCGTCGATTTCGCATGGATCAGGATGATCGGCTCAGGATTGCGGTGCTGGCGGTGGATCCGTCCCGGCGCAAGACTGGTGGCGCGTTGCTCGGCGACCGCATCCGTATGAACGCCATACAGCACCCCAACATCTTTTTCCGGTCGCTGGCGACCCGCGGCGCCGGTGCCGAGATCCCCGCGCAGTTGGGGGACATCATCGCCGCCTGCCGGGTGGCGGGATTCGATCTGGTGGTGGTGGAGACCCCGGGGATAGGTCAGGGGGACGCCGCCATCGTGCCCTTTGTCGATGCTTCGCTGTATGTCATGACTCCGGAGTTCGGGGCCGCCAGCCAGCTTGAAAAGATCGACATGCTCGATTTCGCCGACGTGGTGGCCATCAACAAACTCGACCGCAAGGGCGGCCTCGATGCCCTGCGGGATGTCAGCAAGCAGATGCAGCGCAACCGCGAGGCATTCACCACGCCGGTGGACGAGATGCCGGTGTTCGGCACCATTGCCGCGCGGTTCAACGACGAGGGTGTGACAGCCCTTTATTTTGCATTGCTGGAGCGCTTGCTCGGTGCCGGTCTGGAGTTGCAAGAGGGTGCCCTGACCCGACCGGGTCAGCGGACTCCCGCTACCGATACCGCCATCGTGCCGGCGGCCCGGGTGCGCTATCTGGCCGAGATCGCCGCTACCGTTCGTGATTATCACAAGACCGTCGGGGAGCAATGCGCGCTGGTGCGCCGGCGCCAGCAGTTACAAGAGGTGATCGCCCTGCTGGAGGACAATGGCGGGCAGCCGGAGGCCACTCTGCAGGCGTTGCTGGAGGGTACCGAGCGCGCCATCGATCCACGTGCCCGCAAACTGGTCGATATGTGGCCGTCAGTGGTGGAGAGCTATTCCGGGGATGAGTATGTGGTGCGGATACGCGACCGGGAGATTCGTACTGCACTGACCTGGGAATCGCTGTCCGGAGTTCGCATTCCCAAGGTCAGCCTGCCACGCTTTTACGATCACGGTGAGTTGTTGCGCTTCCTGCTCAAGGAGAATCTGCCCGGCAGTTTCCCGTATACCGCCGGTGTGTTTGCCTTCAAGCGCGAGAACGAGGATCCGACCCGGATGTTCGCCGGCGAAGGCGATGCCTTCCGTACCAACCGGCGTTTTAAGTATCTGTCCAGAAATTCCACAGCCAAGCGCTTGTCCACGGCATTCGATTCGGTGACATTGTACGGCTGCGACCCGCACGAGCGCCCGGACATCTACGGCAAGGTCGGCAATTCCGGGGTCTCCATCGCCACTCTGGACGATATCAAGGTGCTCTACGATGGATTTGATCTGTGCGATCCGTCCACCTCGGTGTCGATGACCATCAACGGCCCCGCACCGGCGATTCTGGCGATGTTTCTCAATGCGGCCGTTGACCAGCAGATCGACCGTTTCGAGGCCGACAACGCGCGCCAGCCGACCGATGACGAGATCGGGAAAATTCGCGAGTGGGCGCTGGAAAACGTCCGCGGCACCGTGCAGGCCGATATCCTCAAGGAGGATCAGGGCCAGAACACCTGTATTTTTTCCACCGAGTTCGCGCTCAGGATGATGGCCGATATCCAGGAGTACTTCGTCCATCACCGGGTGCGTAATTTTTACTCGGTATCGATTTCGGGCTACCACATCGCCGAGGCCGGGGCTAACCCGATCTCACAACTCGCCTTTACCCTGGCCAACGGTTTTACCTATGTGGAAGCCTATCTGGCCAGAGGTATGCACATCGATGATTTCGCGCCGAATCTGTCGTTTTTCTTTTCCAACGGCATGGACCCCGAGTACACCGTCATGGGACGGGTGGCACGCCGTATCTGGTCCACCGCGATGCGGTTTGGCTATGGCGCCAACGAGCGCAGCCAGAAGCTCAAATACCATATACAGACCTCCGGTCGCTCACTGCACGCCCAGGAGATGGATTTCAACGATATCCGTACCACCCTGCAGGCGCTGATTGCCATCTATGACAATTGTAACAGCCTGCACACCAACGCCTACGACGAGGCCGTCACCACGCCCACCGAGGACTCGGTGCGCCGCGCCATGGCGATTCAGTTGATCATCAATCGCGAATGGGGCCTGGCCAGAAACGAAAACCCCAACCAGGGCGCCTTTATCTTCGAAGAACTCACTGATCTGGTGGAAGAGGCGGTGTTGCAGGAGTTCGAGCGCATCGCCGAGCGCGGTGGTGTGCTGGGCGCGATGGAAACCGGTTACCAGCGCGGCAGAATCCAGGACGAGTCGATGCACTACGAGATGAAGAAGCATGATGGCAGCCTGCCCATCATCGGCGTCAACACCTTCTGCAAAGCCGATGCTGCCGAGCAGCCACTTGTGGTTGAGCTGGCGCGTTCCACGGATGAGGAAAAGCAAAGCCAGATCCGCCGCCTGCGCGAGTTTCAGCAGCGTCACCGGGATGACGGTGAGCAGGCGCTGGCGCGGCTCAAGGCGGCAGCGGTCGAGGATCGAAACATCTTCGATGAACTGATGCGGGCTGTACGAAGTTGTTCGCTGGGCCAGATCACCGAGGCGCTGTTCGAAGTCGGTGGGCAATACCGACGCAGTATGTAGCAGCCGGTCAACACTACGGGGGTGATGCGCCATGAATACCGAACACCGGGGTTCCTGTCTTTGCAATGCAGTGCGGTTTATCACCCGCGGACCCTTGCAGGATGTGGTGGCGTGTCATTGCAGCCAATGCCGCAAACAATCCGGTCATCACTACGCCGCCACCCGGGTGGATGACACGCAACTCGAGATACAAGGCGCCGAACACCTGCGCTGGTATCAAGCCTCGGAGCACGCCAGGCGGGGATTCTGTGGCACCTGCGGGTCGGCCATGTTCTGGAAGCGATTGCACGCGGATTCCACTTCGATACTCGCGGGGTCGTTCGATGCGCCAACCGGTATGAAGCTCACCCACCACATATTCGTGGCGGACAAGGGCGACTACTACGAGCTGGGTGATGACCTGCCCTGCTTTCCGGCCGCCGACTGAGCGGGCGAAAAACAAGCCCGCATTGCCCCGGCGTGTTGAGAAGTTACACAGAAATCGGCTCAGTCATCCACAATTTTTTTCAGAGCCACCGCGTTCATGCAAAACCTGAGACCACCGGGTCCCGGGCCGTCCGGAAACACGTGACCGAGATGCGCGCCGCAGCTGTTGCAGGTGGTTTCCACTCGCCGTATGCCCATCGAGTCATCGGCGCGGTAGGCGACCGCATTGTTGCTGATCGGCTGCGTGAAGGATGGCCAACCCGAGCCGGATTCAAACTTGTTGTCAGCGTCGAACAACTGGGTGTCGCAACACACGCAGGCATAGATGCCCGGTTCGAACACCGCGCACATGTCCGAGCCGAACGGCGCCTCGGTCCCTCGCAAGCGGGTCACACGATACTGTTCCGGGCTCAGCAGTGACCGCCATTCCTGGTCTGTTTTGTCGACCGCGCGTTCGGGTGGGGGGTTGCCATGGTCGGCGAGTTCCAGTAAATCGTCCCAGCTCAGCATCGCAGTTCCGTATTTTGTGGGTGCGGTACCAACCTATACCCGCGCGTGGTCCGGGGCAAACCGGGGTTTCAGCAGCCCTGAGTGCAGGCAGCATGCTCGGGTGCTGCATTTCGGTGCCGCCAGCCCAAACGCCGACTGCTGCGCCCGACACAGGAGGGCAACTCGGGTGACACCGGAACAGTTTCGCGAAGCGGGACACAAACTGATCGACTGGCTCGCCGATTATCGGGGTGCGTTGCACCAACTCCCGGTGCGCGCACAGGTGGAGCCGGGCGATATCCGGCGCGCGTTGCCGGTCGAGGCTCCCTCGCAGCCCGAAACGATTGATGCACTGATCAGCGATCTGGAAGCCGTGGTGGTGCCCGGGGTCACCCAGGTGCAGCATCCCATGCACTTTGGCTGGTTTCCTTCAAATGCTTCGCTGGCATCCGTGCTCGGTGATATCGCGTCCTCCGGGATGGGCACGCTGGGCATATCCTGGGAAAGCTGTCCGGCACTCACCGAGATGGAGGAGGTGATGTGTGACTGGATGCGCCAGTTGGTCGGTCTGGACGCGCATTGGCAAGGCACCATCCATGACACTGCTTCCAGCGCCTGTTTGGTGGCATTGCTGGCGGCACGGGAGAAAGCCAGCGCCTATAGCGAGAGCCGCGGTGGTTTGCAGGCGGAACCGTTGCCGTTGACAGTGTATACGACTGTTGAAGCACACTCTTCGGTGCAAAAGGCCGCCTTGCTGGCGGGATATGGTCTCGATCACCTGCGTCTGGTGCCGGTTGATCCCGTTACCCGTGCCATGCGCCCGGATGCACTGCAACAGATGCTGGCAGATGATGTTGGCCGTGGTTGCCGGCCGGCAGCGGTGGTGGCTACCGTGGGCACTACCGGGGTGACTGCTATCGATCCGGTCGAGGAGGTGGTGCAGGCGGCCCGCGTGCACCAGGTCTGGGTTCACGTGGATGCTGCGATGGCCGGTTCGGCAATGCTGCTGCCCGAATGCCGGTGGATGTGGCAGGGTGTGGAGGGAGCCGATTCGCTGTCCTGGAACCCGCACAAATGGATGGGGACGATACTTGATTGCTCGCTTTTTTATGTCCGGGACCCGCAGCACTTGATCCGGGTGATGTCGACCAACCCCAGTTATCTGCGCTCGGAAGCCGATGGTGAAGTCACCCAGTACCGGGATTGGGGGGTACCGTTGGGGCGTCGATTCCGGGCGCTCAAGCTATGGTTCCAGTTGCGGCTCGATGGCCCTGAAGCGATTCGGGAGCGGCTGCGCCGAGACCTCGACAATGCCCGATGGCTGACCGCAAGGGTGGCGGCCACGCCGGACTGGGAGGTGGTGGCACCGGTAAACCTGCAAACGGTTTGCGTCAGACACAGCCCGGGTGGTCTCGAAGGTGACCTGCTGGACCGCCACACCCTGGACTGGGTAGGGCGGATCAACCGCTCGGGCCAGGCGTTCCTCAGTCCCGCCAGACTGGATGATCGCTGGATGGTGCGTATCTCGGTCGGTGTGGAAGCGACCACCCGGGAGCATGTTGCGAGCCTTTGGTCATTGCTGCAGAAGGCGGTGGC
>CBDVAK010000228.1:0-5970 GCA_965371945.1 uncultured Candidatus Competibacteraceae bacterium | reverse complement strand
TTCGCGGCTCATGTGCTGCGATTCACCAAACAACAAAATCCCGGCCGGACCGCAAGGAGTTGATCGATGAGCTATAGCGGCGATTTCATGCCCCGCGACCGCAGCATGCATCCACCCGCGCTGCACCCCGGCTACAAGACCAGCATACTGCGGGCGCCGCAACAGCCTCTGCTGGCCATGCGTCAGACGCTGTCGGAGCTGACCGGCCCGGTGTTCGACGACAGCGACATCAGACCGTTGGACAACGATCTGCTCCGCAACGCCTGTGTCGACGGCGAGCCGATCGGGGAACGCATCCTGGTACACGGGCGGGTCATCGACCAGAACGGCCGCGCTCTGGCCGCCACTCTGGTCGAAGTCTGGCAGGCCAACGCGGGCGGGCGCTATCGTCACGTCAACGATCGCTATCAGGCGCCTCTGGACCCCAATTTCAGTGGCTACGGGCGCTGTCTGACCGACAGCGATGGCTGGTACCGGCTGCGAACGTTGAAACCCGGCGCCTATCCGTGGCCCAACCGGGTCGATGACTGGCGCCCCGCTCACATACACTTTTCGCTGTTCGGCCCGGCGCTGGCCACACGGCTGATCACCCAGATGTACTTCGAAGGCGACCCACTGCTGCCCGGCTGCCCGATCTTCAACAGCGTCGCGGATGCCGGGGCGCGTCAGCGACTGGTCGCCACTCTGGACAGAACCGCCAGCGCACCTTTCGATGCACTCGCCTACCGCTTCGACATGGTACTGCGCGGGCGTAAACAGACTTTCTTCGAAAACCGCCCGGAGGGAATGTGAACGACCCCGGCAAGCTACTCCCCGAAACCGCCTCGCAAACCGCGGGGCCGTATCTGCACATCGGCATGATGCCCGCCGCCGCCGGTATCGACTGCGACTGGGCGGGTCCCGGTAACCAACTCACCGACGCAGACCAGCGTATCCGTATCGAAGGCACCGTGGTCGACGGGCTGGACAGCCCGGTTCGCGATGCGCAGATAGAGATCTGGCAAGCCGACGAACAAGGCCGTTACTACGGCGCCGGCGATGCCGGATTCACCGGTTTCGGACGGGCCGTTGCCGATTTCGAAACCGGGCTATGGTGGTTCGAGACCGTCAAACCGGGTCCGGTAACCAACCATGACGGTCGCCTCATGGCGCCACATATCTCCGTGATGGTGTTTGCCCGCGGCATCAATATCGGTCTCCACACGAGGCTTTATTTCGACGATGAGGCCGAAGCCAACGCCAGCGACCCGGTGCTGGCGCTGGTGGAAAACCCGCGACGCCGCGACACCTTGATCGCTGCTCGCGAAGTTGACGGGGAAACTCCACTGTACCGATTCGATATTCGCCTGCAGGGTGCACGGGAAACCGTGTTCTTCGACTGTTGAACCGGTGGCGGGAGAACTCCGCATGACGCGGCCAGTGGTCATCGCGGTGGCCATCACCGGGTCACTGCCGCGCAAGCAGGATAACCCTGCGGTGCCGATCAGCCCCGACGAGCAGATAGCTTCGACCCGCGAGGCCTTCGAGGCTGGCGCTTCGCTGGTGCACATCCATGTGCGCAACCCCGATCAGACGCCCTCTTCCTCGGTGGCGTCCTTTCGCGAGGTTCAGGAAGGTATCCGCGCCCGCTGCCCGGGGATGATCATCCAGTTCTCGACCGGTGGTCGCGGCCGCGGCCACGAACAGCGGGGGCAGGCGCTGAGTCTGGGACCGGACATGGCCTCGCTGGCCACCGGTTCGGTCAACTTCCCTACCTCGATCTACGAAAACCCGCCGGAGCTGGTGGACAGCCTCGCCCGCACCATGCTGGAGCACGGCATCAAACCCGAGATTGAGGTGTTCGATCTGGCCATGCTCTACAACGCCCGCGATTTGCTCGATCGAGGTCTGCTGCGTGAGTCGCTGCACGTGCAGTTCGTGATGGGTTTGAGGAACGCGCTGCCGGCACGACGCGAGATACTGGCTTTCATGGTCTCGGAATTGAACGAGATCCTGCCCGGCGCCAGTTGGACCGCCGCCGGGATCGGCCGCAACCAGGCGCAGTTACAACACTGGTCGCTGGAACTGGGTGGTCACCTGCGCACCGGGCTGGAAGACAATGTCCGCGCCAGCAGGGAACGGCTCGCTGACAGCAATGCGGAACTGGTGACCATGGCGGCCGAGTTGTGCCGGCAATATGACGCCAGACCCGCCACCGCCGGGGAGGCCAGGGAACTGCTGGGGCTGCCGGCATGAATCTGCGATGGTTTCGCGTTCTATTCTGTCAGAGCAGAAGATAGTACCGATGAGTGCGAGTGCCCTCGATTCCGCCATCTATGGACCGTTGCTGGCGGACCCGGAGTTGCGGGAGCTGTTCTCGGATCAGGCCCAGGTGGAGGCCATGCTGACGGTGGAGGCCGCGCTGGCCCGGGTGCAGGGACGGCTGGGGATCATACCGGCCGATGCCGCCGCCACAATCGAGGCCGCATGCCGGGATTTGGAGCCCGACTTGGTGAAACTGGGGCTGGGAACCTTAGAGTCCGGGATACCCATGGTGGCACTGCTGGGGCAATTGCGGGCCGGTCTCGATGAACGTAGCGCTGGATTCGTGCATCGTGGTGCGACCTCGCAGGATATCGTGGACAGCGCACTGATACTGTCATTGCGCCGGGCCTTGCGGATCCTCGAAACCACACTGACTACGCTGATCCGGCACCTTGCCACCCTGGCGGATCGTCACCGCGATACCCTGATGGTGGCGCGCACGCGCGGCCAACAGGCCCTGCCCACTCGTTTCGGCTTGAAGGTCGCGGGCTGGACGCTGCCGCTGATCCGCCATCGACAACGGCTGCGGGAACTGCTTCCGCGGCTGCTGGTATTGCAGTTCGGAGGTGCTGCCGGCACCCTGGCGGCGCTCGGTGATCGTGGTCTGGAAGTGGCCCGCAAGCTAGCTGAGGAATTGCACCTGGGCGAACCGCTCGCACCCTGGCACAACCAGCGCGACAACCTGGCGGAACTGGCGGGCTGGCTGTCGCTGGTAACCGGCAGCCTCGGCAAACTGGGGCAGGATCTGGCGCTGATGTCGCAAACCGAGGTGGGGGAGGTTCGTGAAAGCGATGAACCGGGACACGGCGGCTCCAGTGCCATGCCGCACAAATCCAACCCGGTGATCAGTGAGACGCTAATCACCGCCGCACGATTCAACGCCACCCAGGTCGCGGCACTGCACCAGGCACAGATCCAGGAGCACGAGCGCGGTGGCGCTGGCTGGATGCTGGAGTGGCTGACGCTGCCACCGATGGTGGTATGCACTGGCGCTGCCCTGCGCAACGCCGAACGCCTGATCGCCCGGCTGCGGATCGACCCCCGACGCATGCTTGAAAATTTGCAATCATCACGCGGCCTGGTGCTCGCCGAGGCCGCCACCCTGACGCTGACCGAGATCATGCCGATGCACCAAGCCAGGGCGGCGGTACAGCGTGCCTGTCAGGCAAGCCGCGACCACGGTCGGGACATGCTGACAATACTGCAAGAATCGACTGAGGCACCGATCGACTGGCAGCGGCTTGCCGATCCACGCGCATACCTCGGCACCAGCGGGTGCATGATCGACCGAGTCGTGCGCGCCGCTACGGAAAGCCCGGGATGATGCAAACACAGGTCGCCATCATTGGTGGCGGTCCATCCGGCCTGCTGCTTTCGCAACTGCTGCACCTGCAGGGCATAGCCAGCGTGATACTGGAACGCCGCAGCCGTGCCCACGTGCTCGGGCGCATCCGCGCGGGCGTGCTGGAACAAGGCACAGTGGACCTGCTGCGCCTGGCCGGCGTGCACGGGAGGATGGAGCGCGAGGGCCAGCACCACGATGGCTTCGACATCGCGTTTGAAGGCCGCCGGCATCGCATCGATCTGCAAGGGCTGACAGGAAGCGGTGTCACCGTGTACGGTCAGACCGAGATCACCCGCGACCTCATGGATGCCCGCAATAACATGGGCGGCACATTGGTCGACCAAGTGGAAGAGGTCACCCTACACGATCTCGACAGCAACCAACCCTCGGTCAGGTTTCGTGACAGTAGCGGGATGCAAACGCTGCATTGCGACTACATCGCCGGCTGCGACGGTTACCACGGTGTCAGCCGCCACAGCATCCCGCCCGGCGTGCTGACCGAGTTCGAGCGCACCTACCCGATCGGCTGGCTGGGTGTCTTGTCGGAAACACCGCCGGTTTCCAACGAACTGATCTATGTACACCACCCGCGTGGCTTCGCCCTGTGCAGCATGCGCTCGGCCCGATTGAGCCGTTACTACGTGCAGGTAGGGGCCGACGAGGATCCCGCCGGCTGGTCCGATGAGGCATTCTGGGCGGAGCTGCGCGCGCGACTGCCCGCGGATACCGCCGCCGGCCTGGTAACCGGCCCGTCGATCGAAAAGAGTATTGCGCCATTGCGCAGCTTCGTGGCCGAACCCATGCGCTACCAGCGTCTGTTCCTGGCCGGGGACGCCGCCCACATCGTGCCGCCGACCGGCGCCAAGGGACTCAATCTGGCGGCTTCCGACATTCACTATCTGTCTCGGGCATTGATCGCCTGGTACCAGTCGGGCGATGACACGCTGATGGAGCACTACTCAGACGATTGCCTGCGACGGGTATGGAAAGCGGAGCGCTTTTCCTGGTGGATGACCTCGCTGCTACACCGTTTCCGCAGCGACGACCCATTCGGTGAGCGTATACAGGCGGCCGACCTCGACTATCTGCTGGGTTCCCGCGCCGCCATGACCGCGTTGGCCGAGAACTATGTGGGTCTACCCTACTAAGGCGATTTCTGTCAACAAAGCTACCAGCGTGCTTATCTTTTCGCCCGTCTTCCGCGTTGCGACAGCCCTCACATAGCCTTGCTATGCTCTTGCTGCCGCGCCTTGAATACGAACGAATATTCTGCGCAATCAGGTAGCTTTGTTTCCGCCAATCGCCTAAGGCGAGCGTCACTCAGCCGAAGCTGTAAATCCGATCTGCAGAGCACCGTCCTCATCGCGCAATTGCAGCGTCCGCTCCCGCAACTGCACCACCCGTGACCTGGCCAGTGCCGCCAGGAACTGCTGCTCCTGGTCCATCAATCCAGGCTCGGCACACATCATTCGGGTGCTGCGCGCCGGACCAACACTGAGCTTCCCGTCTGCCAGCGTGTAACCAGCGGAGTAGCGGTTGCAACCGGCGTTACCACTGACCTCACCGTTCTCGAATCGAGCCGTGGACCGCTCGGTGGT
This sequence comes from uncultured Candidatus Competibacteraceae bacterium, assembly GCA_965371945.1. GTDB lineage: Bacteria > Pseudomonadota > Gammaproteobacteria > Competibacterales > JAHEDQ01 > CBDVAK01. The sequence continues at coordinate 723 of CBDVAK010000228.1, read as the reverse complement.
GATGGTATTCACCACCCCGCCGCGGCCGTTATTGATACCCGTGGCCTGCCAGTCGACCCCCTCCAGCGTCAGCGGCACCACGACTTCGTAGGCCAGCCGTTCCCCACCTTGCGGGTCCATCATCACCAGGGCATCGCCGTCGATATGGTATGCCACCATTTGCGGCAGCAGTGCCAGGTATCGTTGTTCCAGCTCGGCCAGTGGCGGTGGACAACCCATCATCGTCGAGCCGATCTGCTCGCCAATCGAAACCTGCCCCGGTTGCGAGCGCTGATACTGACCAAAAAAGCTGTTGCAACCGGCCTTGCCGCTCAACTTTCCACCAGCGAAGCGAACCCCGGCCGAGACGCCCTCGGCGACCGGCAGCAAAGCGCCATTGTCGTCGGCAAGGCTCACCAGCCTCCAGTCAGTGTCTTCCAGATTCACGGTTTCGGCCTGCGTCAACGGCACTGTCAGTAACAGGGTAGCCAGCAATGTCAGGCATAACAGCAATCGTTTCACGCGACTCATCTCCGCAATTCGCTCCCGGCGTGGTGACTTCAACCGTGAATTTGGATGGTTTCGGATCCAGGGTCAACCCGCTGTATCCATCACCTCAGACCACCCCGCCACTGAACTGGTAGGCATAACCCGCCAGCATCGAGCCGATCAGCCCCAGCGCCAGGTAAACCGCGAACACCCGTTTGCTGACCAGTGCCCAGACAGCGATCGCCGCCGGAATCG
>CBDVAK010000227.1:0-5970 GCA_965371945.1 uncultured Candidatus Competibacteraceae bacterium | reverse complement strand
GGCGGCTTCACCCTGGCGGCGGCCAAGACCGGTGACGCGATGGTGGGGACCCAGTTTGGCGAGACCATGAACATTGCCACCATGAACTACTATTTCCTGGTGGTGTCGACCTTCATGATCGTCGCCATCGGCAGTTTCGTGGTCGAGAAAATCGTCGAGCCTCACCTTGGCAAGTACCAGCCGACGCACGAGGCGGAACTCGACACCCACCCGGGCGAGTTGAGCGACGATGAGAACCGCGGTTTGCGCCGGGCCGGCATCACCCTGCTCCTCTATCTGATCGTCCTGGTGCTGATGGTGATACCGGTCAATACCTCTCTGCCACTGCTGGGTACTCTGTCGACCGCGACCCTGCCAGCGGAGCAGTACGCCGCCATCGAAGCACGCTTTGGCAGCGTTGGCTTCACCCATGCGCCCCTGTTCGGCACCAATGTCATCGTCTCGGCGCTGTTCTTCATGTTTCTGCTGCCGGGGCTTGTCTATGGTGTCGCAGTCAAGAAAATCAACTCCGGGGTCGATTTCGCGCATACCATGGAGGAATCCATGCGGGGCATGGCGAACTTCGTCGTTCTGGTGTTCTTCATGGCCCAGTTCGTCGCCTATTTCAACACCTCCAACATCGGCGTGCTGATCGCCATGAAAGGAGCGGAACTGCTCGAGCTGGTGCCCCACGAGACCATGGTCGGAACCGTGACACTGATCGTCGGTTTCGTGCTGTTGTCCTCCGTCATCAATCTGTTCATGGGCTCGGCGTCAGCCAAGTGGGCGATCCTCGCGCCGATCTTCGTACCGATCATGATGACCGTGAACATGTCCCCCGCCGCCACCCAGATGCTCTATCGCATCGGTGACTCCAGCACCAACATCATCACTCCGCTGATGACCTATTTCGCCTTCGTGATCGTGATCGCGCAAAAGTATCAGAAGGATTTCGGCATCGGTTCGCTGGTATCGCTGATGCTCCCGTTCTCCATCGTGTTTCTCATCAGCTGGACCCTGCTGTTTCTGATCTGGGGGTTCACGGGGCTGCCGCTCGGTCCCAACAGCGAGATCTTCTTCATGCCGTAGGCGCGAGGTCCCGCCCGGTATCTGTGATATCGGTGGGTACAGCGCCGCATGCTGGTTCAGGCCATTGCGCCGGTGCCGGGATAGGCGGTGTGGAACTTCCGGCCTTGCTCGAAACGGGTCGGCAGGTAAGGCTCGCCGGGCAGGATGCGGCTCTCCCCGTGGGCGATCTGCTCCGCCACCATCTGCCCGATGCAGGGGGCCAGCTTGAAGCCACCTCCCGACAGCCCGCAAACGCCCGTTACTCCGTCCTTGCCCGGGAACCCACCGATGATGGGATTGGAGTCGGGAGAGACATCGTATCGCCCCGCCCAATGGCTGGTGATGCGTGCTCCATCCAGACTCGGAAAACAGTTCGCGAAGTTCTCCAAAAATGTGCCGGCCGCGTCGCGGGCGAGGCTTTGGTCGACATCGTCCGCGCCCGCCACCGGTTCGCCACCGCCACTGTCCCCGAACAGCACGCCACCGTTGTGGGGACGGTTGTAACAGACACCGGGCAGATCACGAACCACGGGGTAGCGCTCATCGGAATACGGCTGATCGACGCTGAAGTGCACGACCTTGTGATTGACGGTCCGGTACGCATAGTGAAGCCCGATCGCCTCGGTCAGGGTGTTGGTCCAGACCCCGGTGGCGAGCACGACGTGCTCCGCCGATATGTCACCATAATCGGTACGCACACCGCTCACCCGGTCCTCGGCGTGTTCCACCAAAGCGCGCACCACCGTGCCTTGGCGAATCTCGACCCCACATCGTCGCGCGGCGTCTGCGTAGGCCATGGTGGTGAGGTGCGGATCCGCGAATCCCGAAAGCGGCTCGAAAGCAGCCCCTGCAATGCGGGTGGGATCAAGCAGCGGGTGCAGTTCCAGCGCCTGGAGGGGGTCGATCAGATCCACGTCTGCACCTGCATCGCGTTGCAGGGTCACGTTGCGCTCGAATTCCTCAAGCATATCCGGCCCTGAGAAGATCAGATAGCCGCAGCGCCTGAATCCGGACTCGCCTCCGACCCGCTGCGGAAAATCGGCGAGCACATCGCGGCCGATGGTCGCCATTTTGCAAGTCAGCGGGTTAGAGTAGTGGGTGCGAACGATGGCACAGCTGTATGCAGTGTCACCAGAGCACACAGTGTCTTTCTCCAGCACGAGCACGTCCCGGATACCGGCCTGAGTGAGGTTGTAGGCGATCGCGGCACCGACGATACCCGCCCCAACCACAACCACCTCATAGCTATCCTTCATGTGCTCCAGTTCCCGGCTGTTTGCAGGACCTCCAGCGCCTCCCGGTGCAACTCCGCAGTAGTGGTCACCAGGACGCGTCCATCCGAATCGAGGCCGAGGCGCTCGCCGGCCCAGTCGCTGATACAGCCGCCTGCGCCCTCCACCACCGAGACCACCGCGAGATAGTCGAAAGGCTGCTGACCAACCGCCACAACCATGTCCAGATAGCCCGAGGCGAGCAGTGCGTGCGCATAACCGTCACTGCTGTAGCGACAGACGCGCGCCATACCACTCAACGCATCCACCGCGGGTCGCTCGTCGCCTTTGAGCTTGTCCGGTGAGATGACGGTCAGGACCGCCTGTTCCACGCCCGCGCAGGAACTGCTCTTTACCGGCCGGCCGTTCATGGTCGTGGCGCGTCCAACCACGCCGCACCAGCGCTCGTCCAGGGCGGGGATGTCGATGATCCCCAATACCGGTGCCCCGTCGTACAGGAGCGCCAGCAACATTCCATAGGTCGGGGCACCGGCCAGGTAGGACTTGGTGCCGTCGATGGGGTCGATGGCCCACGTATACGGTTGATCCGATCGTGTCCAGCCGTACTCTTCGCCGATTACCGCATGTTGAGGGTAGCGTTGGGACAGCAGGTCTCGTATGAGGCACTCCGTTTCGCGATCCGCGACCGTGACCGGCGAACCGTCCGCCTTGATAAGCAACTCGGGGCCGGCGCGAAAATACCGCAGCGAGGGCCGTCGTGCCTGGTCGGCCACGGTGCTTGCGAACTGCAGGAGTTCCGGCAAGGCCTTCAAGACGGCCGAGTCGAGCTCGGGGGCTCCGACATCAAGTCGGGGGTTCGGTACTTCCGTCTCCTGGTTCACGCCGACCGCCAGCCACCATCGAGATAACAAGAGTCGCCGATCCGCGTGCGCTGAAGCACCTGCTGGAAGTGACCGGTACCGGTCTCGTATCGCTCCGGCACCGGATCCGGTGGATGTCCCGAGCCCTCCGCGAAGGCTTCGTGAAGCACTCGTCCTTCCATGGTCCGGGGCGCCGCGATTCCCAACCCGTGCAGGATGGTCGGCGCGACATCGATGATACCGGAGTGCGTTGCCACGCTCCTTGCCTGGTGAAACAGGCTGCCCGAGGTGATGCACAGGCTGCGCAGCTCGTTACGGTGCAACCCGCCGTGAATCCCCGCGCCTACCGGCAGTCCACTCTCGAAGTAGCAATTGCCGATGTAGCCGTGTGCGTCGGGCTCGTCGTCGGTGCGCAGAATATAGTAGATGTCCGGCGAGCGTGAATGGTCCGCCATCACCAGCCGTTTGGAGAAGCTGCCGGGGACGATACCCTCCACGTCATTGCGCCCCGCGCTGAAAACCATCCCGCAAGTGTCCTGCTCCATCAGCGCCTGGCCGATCGCCCGGGTCAGATCCGGGTCCTTGTCGCGCACCCAGATGCTACCACCGTATGCGGCGAACAAGGCGAGATCGGCGCCATCTTGCAAATGGTCGTCGACCTTGAAGCCGGCATCCCGTAACAGGTCCCCGGTGGCGACCCTGGTCTTCTGGGTGATATGTCCGTGATCCGAGATCGCCACGATCTGCAATGATTCGTGCTGATCCGATGCCTGCCACCAGTCGAGCACGCGCCCGAACTCCGCATCCACATGCCGCAGCACCTGCCGACTCTCCGGCGCCCCGATCCCGTAACCGTGAAAGCTGATGTCCGGCTCGCCGTACCAGAGGATCGTCAAGTCCGGAAGCTCGCCCCGGCACAGATGCTCTAGAAACACGTCGCTGGCGTAGGTCACGCCCTCCAGATCCGGAGCGCTCCGCTGCGAAGGTGTCCCCAGCCTTGACACGATCTCCGCGACCTCGTCGCGCGGATAGGAGGTCTCCGGTGTGTGGCAGGCCATGGACAGGTGCCTGTGGTCAAGAACCTGGTGGAGCTTGAGCCGTACGCTGCCCGCCGAGTTGGTGCTGATCACCGCCATGCGCCGCCCCGCGCGCTGCAGAATCTCACCCAGCGACTGGGCCTCGTACAGCCGGCCACCGTAGGCGCGCTGCGCTTTCTCGATGCGTTGCACGCTGTAGCCCCTGAACGGTTCGCGTGGGTCGACATGCGGATCCAGGTAGGAGTTGGCGATCATTCCGTGCCGGGATGGCGTGGAACCGGTCACCAACGAGGGCAGATTGACATAGGTCTCGGTGGGAAAGACGCAGCGGTGGTTGCGAAACGCCACGCCCTCGGCAGCATGCTGGTGCAACCTGGGCATCAGCTCCGGCGTGACCACATCCGGTCGCAGGCCGTCGAAGCCGACCAGCAAAAACTTTATCGGAGATGTAGGAGTTGTGCTCATTTCAAGGTCGGATCCAGGCGGTCGCGAACCCAGTCGCCGAGCAGACTCATGGCCAGCGTGGCGACGAAGATAGTGATGCCCGGCAGCACCGCAATCCACCAGGCCGTGGTCAGATAATCCCGCCCGAAGCCCAGCATGTTGCCGAGACTGGTGAGCGGCGGCTGCACGCCGAGACCGAGGAAGCTCAACGAGGTCTCCATCAGCACCGTCCCGGGAAAGTTGAGCGACATGTTGACGATCAGGGCGCTGGCGATATTGGGCAGTATGTGGCGCCCGTAGACCCGCAACGGCGTGGCCCCCAGGGTGGTGGCCGCCACCGCGTAACCGTGGGTGCTGGCCGCCAATGCCAGCCCGCGGGTGATACGGGCGTAGCGCTCCCAGCCGTAGATGCCCATGAGGGCGATGAACAAGACAATGCTGTTGCCAAAGAAAGCGACCACGGCCAGCGCGATGATCATGAACGGCAGGGCCGCCTGGAAGTCGATCGCCATCATCACCAGATCGTCCACCCAACCGCGAAAGTGGGCGGCGAGAAAACCAACCGTAGTTCCGAATATCGCACCGATGATGGTACCGATAAACGCCACCAGCAAGCTCATGCGGATGGAAAAAAAGAGCCGGCTCAACACGTCGCGGCCAAGATCGTCGGTGCCCAGCATGTGCTTCCAGGTGCCGCCGTCCAGCCACACGGGCGGTTGCAAGCGCGCGCGCAAATCCATTTTCGAATATTCGTAAGGCGCGAGGTCCGGGGCAAACACCGCGATGACGATCAAGGCGAACAGCACCAGGACCGAGACCATGACCAGCGGCGGGTAGCGCCGCAAGAAACGCCGCCGCCGGGCCTGGAAATCCTCGACCACTCGTTCGGCCGGAGTGCCACCGAGGGTCGCGACTTGGGGTTGATTAGCCATGCTGATCAGTCCTCCGCACGCAGATCCCGAACCCGGGGATCCAGCCATCCGTATGCCAAATCGATGATGAGGTTGGTCGACACCATGGACACGGCGATCAGCAGAATAATGATCTGCACCACCGCCATGTCGCGGTTGGCGACCGAGTCCACCAGCAAACGCCCCACACCGGGCCAGGCGAAGACGTTCTCGGTGATGACGCCGCCGGCGATCAGCGTGCCGACGAAAAATCCGGTGATCGTCACGGTGGGGATGGCGGCGTTGGGCAAGGCGTGCTCGCGCACCACCTTGCTCCACGGTACGCCCTTGGCGACGGCGGTACGGATGTATTGCTGATTCAGCACCTCGAGCATGGCCGAGCGTGTGAACCGGGCGAAGATCCCGGCTTCGGCGGTGGCCATGGTGATCACCGGCATGA
>CBDVAK010000226.1:0-5993 GCA_965371945.1 uncultured Candidatus Competibacteraceae bacterium | reverse complement strand
CGCTGCATGGCCTCCAGCAGACGCTCGCTCATTTCCCGCAGCGCATCGGGATTGTACTGTTGCAAGAACGACAGGTTGGTGTCGTCCAGCAGATAGGCATCGCTGACCATGGCGTATTGATAGTCGCTGACCACCCGGGCGGTGGCATCGTAGGCGAACAGATAGTCCACCGTGGCCGCCATTTCGAAACCGCCCTTGTAGCCGTGCCGGCGCACCCCTGCCAGCCATTTCGGATTGACCACGCGGCTGCGCACGACCCGGTCGATCTCTTCCTTGAGAGTGCGGATACGCGGCGATTCCGGGAAGGCGTGGTCGGCGTGGTAGACGCTGACCTTGCGGCCCTGCAACACCTCGGCAGCCGCGGTCATGCCACCCTGGAACTGGTAGTAATCGTCGGAATCAAGAATATCGTGCTCGCGGTTGTCCTGATTTTGCAACACCGCGTCGATCTGTTCGAGGCGGGTCTGCAACGCGGGCCGGGCAGGGGTGCCGGCATCTCCGACACCGTAAGCATAGCCTCCCCAGTTGAGGTAGGCCTCGGCAAGATCGGCGCGATCATCCCAACAGCGCTCGTCGATCAGGCCCTGCAGACCGGCGCCGTAGGACCCCGGTTTGGAACCGAACACCCGCCACCCCGCACTGCGGCGCGCCGCATCGGCCGCCATGCCCTGCGCAACGCGATCACGGGTATCGCGCACCACCCTGGCGCGCAGCGGGTTGTCTTCCTCGGGCTCATCCAGTGCTGCCACCGCCTGTACCGCGGCGTCAAAAAAGCGGATGACATTGCTGAAAGCATCGCGGAAGAACCCGGATACCCGCAAAGTGACATCGACCCTTGGGCGGTCCAACGCGGACACCGGCAAGATCTCGAAATCGGTCACCCGGTTGCTGCCGCTGGCCCACAGCGGACGTACCCCCATCAGCGCCAATGCCTGGGCGATGTCATCGCCACCGGTACGCATGGTGGCGGTCCCCCACACCGAAATCCCCAGGGCGCGCGGGTATTCGCCATGCTCCTGGAGATGACGTTCCAGTAACAAAGCCGCGGACCGGAACCCCAGCCGCCACGCCGTCATAGTGGGGATGGCGCGCACATCGACCGAGAAGAAATTGCGACCGGTGGGCAATACATCCAGCCGCCCCCGGCTGGGCGCGCCGCTGGGCCCCGGTGGCACGAAACGACCCTCCAGGGCCGCCATCAGATTGTCACGCTCGCAATCGCCGCAATCATCGAGCTGTTGCGACACGGTGCCGCGGATTCGTTCCAGCACGGCAACGCTCGAGGGTCCCGGACCCGCTTGCCGCGGTGTCGCCAGCAGTTGCCGCGCATACAATTCCAGACGCTCGCGAGTATCTCCCTCGGTGCGCCAGGGCTGGTCTGTGGCTGTCAGCAACGGCTTGGGCTGCGGGCCCGACCAGGGGGCGGCCATATCGCACTGCAGCGGATCAAACGGGGCCAGCCCGAAATCCGCCGCCAGTGCCCGCAACAAACTCTGGCGATCGCCGCTGCCGTCGCCATCGGGAAGACGGGCCAGCGCCAGCAACGTGTCGAGCCGGAGATCGCCCTGCGGTGACTGCCCCAGTATGTGCAGACCATCGCGGATCTGTGATTCCTTGAGCTCGCACAGATAGGTGTCCATGCGATTGAGCAGCCGGTCTTCCTGGTCACGGTTTGCGGGTGGCGCGCTGAAGCCCAGTTCACCGTGCAGATGGCTGCTGCGCGCGGTTTCGATGATCTCGCGCCGTAACTCGGCGCTGCGGCGCGGGTCGACGCTGAGCGCCTCGTAATATTCATCGACCAGGCGTTCCAGCTCGCGTAGCGGCCCGTAGGTTTCGGCGCGGGTCAGCGGCGGCACCAGGTGATCGATGATCACCGCCTGGCTGCGTCGCTTCGCCTGCGCGCCCTCACCGGGATCATTGACGATGAACGGGTAGAGATGCGGGGTCGGCCCCAGCGCCAAGTCCGGCCAGCAGGTCCGCGACAGCGCCACCCCCTTGCCGGGCAGCCACTCCAGATTGCCGTGCTTGCCGACATGGACGATCGCCTGTACCCCGAACTGCTCACGCAGCCAGCAATAGAAGGCCAGGTAGGCATGGGTCGGCACCAGGTCAGGGTCGTGATAGGTGGCCGCTGCATCCAGGTGGTAGCCTCGTGCGGGCTGAATCCCCACGAACACGTGGCCCAGCTGCAGCCCCGGCACCATGATGTGACCGGCACGCACCATGGGGTCGTCGGCGGGTTCGCCCCAGCGCTCGCGGATCGCGCTGCGATTGGGCTCGGGCAAACTATCGAACCAGCGCCCGTAATCGGCCAGCGCCAGACCCTGCGCACAGGATTTCAGATCCCGCCAGTCGGGATCGTTGGTGACTCCCGAGCGCAGGCGCCGCAACAGCGCCTCGCCGTCTTGGGGGAGATCCGCCAATGCGTATCCGCCCTGTTGCAGCCAGCCCAGTATCGCCACCACCGAGGCGGGCGTGTCCAACCCCACACCGTTGCCGATACGCCCGTCACGGGTGGGATAGTTGGCCAGCACCAGCGACAGCTTTCGCTGCGAACAGGGCGTACGCCCCAGCCGCACCCAGTTGGCGGCCAGCGCAGCCATGAACGCGGTGCGTTCCGGGTGCGGCTGGTACGCCACCACGTCGGTCTCGGTGCGCGAGCAATGGCGCAGCAATCCCTTGAAGCTGATCGCGCGACCGATGATGCGCCCGTCCACCTCCGGCAGCGCCACGTTCATGGCCACATCACGCGGGTTCAAACCACCGGAATCAGACTCCCAATCCTCACGGTTGCCCCCCGACAAAATCACCTGCAGCACCGGCACGTCGCGCCGGAAAGGACGCGCCAGCGGCTGGTCAATCGCGGCCATGGAGAATCCCATGGTGTTGAGAATCACGGCGACCGCGGCCTCGTCCATCAACTGCTGGGCCAGATCCAGACACAGCGGGTCCTTTAGCGACGCCAGCGCCAGGGGCAGCGGATTGAGACCCTGCTCCAGCAGGGCGTCCGCCAGCGCATCGAACACCCGGGTATTGCCGGCCTGCAGGTGAGCCCGGTAAAAAAGAATGGCGGCGACCGGCTGGTCAGCCCGCCAGTGCTGACGCCAATAGTCGATGCTGGCCAGCGGTCGTTGCGGGTGATAGACCGCCAGACGTGGCAGCGGCGCGGGATCAGCGCCTTGTTCCGGCAGGTCGAAAAAGCGGTGGCCGAGAAAATCGAACAGCGCGCGGGCATTGGCGGCGCCACCTTCGCGCAGATAGCGCCAGACCCGCCAGCAGTCCTGCGTCGATGCGGTACCCAGGCGCTGCAATTCCGGATCGGGGCTGTCGTCACCCGGCACCAGGATCAGGCGTTGATCATGGCGGCCCGCCAGTTCCACCAGCTGTTCCACGCCATAGCGCCAGTAACCGACGCCACCCAGCACCGCGGCCACCACCACACGGGCGTGGCGCAGCACCTCGTCAACGTAGAGATCGACCGAGGCATGCTGGCGCAGATGGAGCAGATTGGCCAGACGCACGCCCGGATAGTGATCGGGCAATTGCCGGGCCGCCTCCGCCAGCAGCGCGATGTCGGTATCAGCCGCCGACAGGATCACCAGCGGCGCCGGTGACTGCTCGATGCGGGCAATGCCTTCGCCCTCGACATAGCCGCCGGGGCGGGTCTGCAGCAGATGCACCTGTGGTCGCTCCGCGAGCGCTCAGGCCGCGATGTGGAGCTGTTCGCTGATGGCGGCCTGCAGGCGTCCGGCATCGAGATCGCGGCCAATCAGCACCAGCTGCGTGGTGCGGGGTTCATCGGTCTGCCAACGGCGATCGAAGTAGTGTTCAAAGCGGCGCCCCACACCCTGCACCAGCAGGCGCATGGGTTTACCGGCAACCGCCACGAAACCCTTGACCCGATAGATGGTGTGCTCGGCCACCAGCCCGTGCAGCGCGATCAGCAGCAGATCCTGATCGACCTCGGGCAGTTCGATTACCACCGAGTCGAAAGCATCGTGATCGTGGTCATGACCGCCGTCACCGTCGTGGTGTCTGGAATGATGATCATGACGCTCGTGGATGCTCTGCTCGGAGGCATTGCCAAGCCCCAGCAATACACCCAGGTCCAGCCTGCCGCGCTCCGCCGCCATGATCTTGACTTCGGCAGGCACCTCTCTGGCGACTAGCTCGCGCACGCGCTCGAGTTGCTCGTCGTCGATCAGATCCACCTTGTTGAGCACCACCAGATCGGCAGCAGAGAGCTGGTCTTCGAACAATTCGTGCAACGAGCTGTCGTGGTCCAGATTCTCGTCGCTGCGCCGCTGGGCATCGACCGCCGCCGGGTTCGATGCGAACCGGCCTGCCGCCACCGCCGGGGTATCAACCACGATAATCACCGCGTCAACAGTGCATGCCGAGCGGATTTCCGGCCAGTTGAATGCCTGCACCAACGGTTTTGGCAACGCCAGACCCGAGGTTTCGATGAGGATGTGATCGATCTGGTCGCGCCGCCCGGCCAGCGCCTGCATGACCGGAAAGAACTCTTCCTGCACGGTGCAGCACAGACAGCCGTTGGCGAGTTCGTAGATGGCGGACTCCCCGTCCGCTTCGTCGCAACCCAGCGAACAGTTCCTGAGTATGTCGCCATCGATGCCTAGTTCGCCGAACTCGTTGACGATCACCGCGATACGCACACCATCGGCATGCTCCAGGATCTGACGCAGCAAGGTGGTCTTGCCACTGCCCAGAAATCCGCTGACGATGGTGGTTGGAATCTTCTTCAAACGCATGTGAGAACCTCCGCCGCGCGATGCTAATGCGCGGCTGCCGCCGTACGCAACCGGTTAATCTATAAAGCCCGCCTCAAACCAGGACGGCAACACCGAACAGATAGGGATGCGCGAACAGCAGCACCAGGAACAGAATCAGGCCCGCGATCACCACCGTCAGATCGCGGGACACCGGCACCTGGTTCACGGACAGCAACGCGCCACGGCGATTCAGGGCCCACATGCCATACAGCGAGATCAAGCCGAACGTGGCGAACAACATGACCGACGCAGCATCCCCGTTAGCCAGCAAATGGGCCAGTGACAAAGCGGTGATGCCCCACAGCATGGGGTGCCGGGTCAGCCGGCGCAGATTGGTCGGCAACACCATCGCGGCAAACAATACGCAGGCCACCAGCATCAATGCGGCGGCCGCCCACGGAGCCCAGGCCGCGGGTTCCCACAGCACCACCAGCGCTGCGTTGCGTTTGCCCGCCACAGCGAGCACCAGCGCCACCACGGAGACCAGCGCGAACAACCCGCGGTAGGGCAGTTCACCCAAACGGGCGATCAGTCCCTGTCGCAGCCCCGGTGCCAGCGAGGGCAGCAAGTGAACCGCTACGAACAACAGCAGACCGGTGAATTCCAGTGCCATACCCATCTCCCAGAGACATACTGCGCAACGGCGCTCATGGTAGCCGGCTACTGGCTCCGTCAAAAGCTGCCGCGACGGACTGGAAGCTGTCAGTTCGACAGGTCCAGGACCAGAATCACCGCCAGCCACAGCAACAGAGCTTGTTGAACCAGCGCGAGCGCGCGATTGATATCACCCGCCACGGGATCGCGCCCGCTGCCCAGCAGCGGTCTTTCGCGCCAGCGACCATGGTAGGACGCCCCACCACCGAGTCTGATGCCCAGTGCACCGGCACCCGCCGCCATCACCGGACCGGCGTTGGGGCTTTGCCAACGACGGCCCTGGGTCCGCCAACATTGCCACGCCGTGCGGCTGTCGCCAAGCACGGTATAGCCGGCGGCAGTGAGCCGGGCCGGCAACCAGTTGAGGACGTCGTCGGCGCGGGCGGCAAATGCACCGAAGTAGCGATAGCGATCGCCGCGGTAACCCCACATGGCATCCAGCGTGTTGATCAAACGGTAAGCAACCACGCCCGGTGCACCGGCAACCGCAAACCAGAACAGGGCGCCAAACACCGCGTCACAGCCGTTCTCCAGCACCGATTCGAT
>CBDVAK010000225.1:0-6043 GCA_965371945.1 uncultured Candidatus Competibacteraceae bacterium | reverse complement strand
CTCGACAGCGGCTTGCCGCGCTACGCAATCCTGCTTCGCTTGCAAGACCAGGGTTCGCCATCCCTGGCCAACCCGCTCGGCGGCATGCGCCTCGCCCCTGCCGCTAACGGTCCCGGAATGCACCACCCGCACCCACATTGCTCCGGCCACGGGTTACTGAGCGACTACCAATCTCGGAATATAATGGCGGCCATGCTAAATAATTAATAGCTATTTATGCTAGCATTTTCAGTTCAAGTTGGGAATAAGGCTGCCGACATGAAGCTGCACCAGCTGCGCTATCTGGTTGCCATCGCGCGCAATGACCTCAATATTTCAGCGGCGGCACAGACTCTGTTTACTTCACAGCCCGGAATCAGCAAGCAGCTCAAGCTGCTGGAAGATGAGCTGGGTGTACGGTTGTTCAACCGCAACGGTCGCAATCTCAGTCATATAACACCGGCTGGCCGCCAGATCATCGCCAGGTCCGAAGCTATTTTGCAGGAGGTGCGCAATATCAAGGCGCTGGCTGAGGAGTTTCGGGATGATCAAAGAGGCAAACTGACCATCGCCACCACACACACGCAAGCCCGCTATATTTTACCGCCGGTGGTCAGCGCGTTCCGTACCCGCTACCCGGGCGTGACTCTGCACATGCACCAGGGATCACCCGTGCAGATTGCGGCGATGGCGGCGACTGGCGAGGCGGACTGCGCGATCGCTACCGAGGCGGTCGAGCAACACCATGAAGCACTGGTGATGATGCCCTGCTATCGCTGGAATCATTGCATCGTAGTGTCGCCAGATCACCCGTTGGCTCGCATCGAGACTCCAACCCTGGAAGATATCGCCCGTCACCCCATCGTCACCTATGTGTTTGGTATTACCGGTCGCTGGCAACTGGACGAGGCCTTCGAGGCCAGGGGGTTGCACCCGCAGGTGGTGTTCACCGCGGCTGACGCCGATGTCATCAAGACCTACGTGCGGCTGGGTCTGGGGATCGGCATCATTGCCCGCATGGCCTATGATCCGGGTCAGGACGATGATTTGGTGGCGATCGACACCGGTACGATGTTCGAATCCAGTGTGACCTGGATCGGTTTTCGGCGTGGCAGCTATTTGCGCGCGTTCATGTATGACTTCATGTGTCTGTTCGCACCTCATCTGGAGCTTGCAGTGGTCGACCAGGCTGCCCATTCGAGCCGACAGCAACAGGTCGATGAACTATTCGCGGACATTCCATTGCCAGTCTACTGAGCGGATACGGGAAAGCCGACCGTCGGTTCGAACCGACGGGGGTCTTTGATCATGTGGTGCCCGGGTGGGTCGGGTCTATACTGATTTGCCAGAAACCGATACCCTGTCGCCTCGGTCTCTGCCCCCCGGCTCGGTGAACATCGACGGTAGCTTCCCGACCAGCCGGCGCCCCGATCCAGCGGAAGTTGCCATCGACTGAGACAGAACTATGTTTCGCTTGAAAAAGGCCCAGCCCAGCCAGAGTTCCCATTGTCTGCTCAAAGACGTGGGTATCAGCGATTTCAACCGACAACATCTGAAACTTGCCAGCTATACCGTCGAGTTCAGTCAACTCATCGAAGAACTGGCCAGCAGAGCCCCAACCGGTGCTGACTGGCGTCGTATCGATGCGTTGTTCAGTCGTGTTACCCGCTTCGTGGAAATCCACTTCAGCGAGGAGGAGGAGCTGATGCGGAAGCACGACTACCCGGAGTTTGCCGCCCATAAACGATTGCACGACAGGTTTGTGAAGGAACTCGCGGGCATTCAGTCCGGAATCAACAACCGCAAACTCTCCTTCAAGGGAAAATTTGGCGCGATGCTATGGAACTGGCTGTATCATCACATCAACGAGGAAGACTACAAGTACAGGGAGTTCTTTCAACAGAGGCTTCAGAGTTAAGGCGATTTCTACCAGTGACATAGCGGCGTGCATGTCTCATGAGCCGGCACCTGAGTTGCGGCAAGGGTTTCATAGACTGACTGTGTGCCCCTTGCTGCGGTCTGAATCCGACCACCGTGACCCACAGTCAGTTGGTCCCGAATAGATAGGGGTTGGTCAATGCGCCGTCAGGTCAGTATCACAGTAACCAGGCTTCTGCTGCTGTGGCTGGGAGCGGTGTTGATGTCACCGGCGGGGTCCGCTGCCGCAAGTCGGCAGCTCGATACTGTTGTCTACCAGGCCGTCGATGCTGTTGAGCAAGAGGTGGCTGTGGATCTGGCTCTGGCGGTCGGCACGACGGAGCCTGCCGGCCCAGGGTATGCTACCGACTCGGCGCCGAATCAGCCAACACCCGATCAGAACTTCCGTGAGCACCGACTGTCCTGGTTTTTTCTTATCGGCATGATTGTCAACGTGGTGATGATGGTTGCATTCCTGACATGGGCTCTCAAGCAATGGAAAAGAACGGATACTTGAAACGCTTTGGGACAGGGGGTGGATACTTCTCAATGCTCCGCACCCTCACTGCCCCGGCTTGTTGAGCACCTACCAAGGGATGGAGTCGCAATGATCGTGGGTTTAGCAGGCTTCAGGCACCGCCATGACCGGTAAGCGTGTCGTGCCTAAGGGAACGATAGTCGTTGTTGGTATCTGGCTGCTCCTCATGGCTACAACAATGGTCGTGTGGAGGTCTTGTGTGTCTGCGGTCGCACCACCGCAGGAGCTCATCGGAGTGTTGCGACCAGCCCCTACACCGATTGAGCCGTTTATGCTAATCGACCACAACGGCGATGTATTCGACAAATCGAGGCTCATGGGAAAATGGACACTCCTGTTTTTTGGTTACACCTATTGCCCCGATGTCTGCCCCGCTGCCCTTACCGTTATGGCTTCGGCCTATGAGCAACTTCAGGGTAAGGCAGACGGTGATGTGAGTACTCAGGTTTTGTTTGTGTCGGTGGACCCGGAGCGGGACACAACAGCAAGGTTGGCCGAGTATGTTGCCTATTTCAATAGGGATTTTATCGCCGCGACCGGAGATGTCGCAGCAATCAATGCTCTGTCGAAACAGTTTGGGGCCGGTTATATACGGGAAGAAGAAACCTCGCCGGGTGAATATCTGGTGAGCCATACCAGCGCCATTTTCCTCACGGATCCCAAGGCAAGGTTGGTTGCGAGTTTTTCTCAACCCCACGTTCCTGACAATATTGTCACCCAGTTTGAGCAAATACGCGCCTTTGTCGGGGATTGAGCGTCGGTCAAAGAGGGTGTCGCAGGCGGAGCAATGCTACCGGCCTATTGTGGGACCTCACTGACCGGCTTGTTTGTACCCGGTCCTTTGACCATTGCGGCCATGACTACCAACAAGAATAAGATGCCACCCACTATGGCGGCCAGGCCTCCAAATCCCATCAATCCCATCGCTGCAATCTTTTCAAGGCCATCGAGTCCCTGTTCGGCGCCCGCTACCTTGCGTTGCACTCCATAGCCACCCGACCACCACAACCCGATGACGTGCAACAGTTGCCCACCGGCATAGACATAAGGCTGGATTCGGGCCAAGCCAGTGTGCGGCCGGGCATAGCCCAGGCGTGGCAGGAGATCATAGGTCATGCCCATAAAAGCCAGGGTGACGCCGACGATCGATCCATGATAGTGGGCGGGAATGGTGACGTCGGAGCTTTGGATCAGGAACCCGATTCCGCCTCCCGCGCCAAACAGGATCATGGAGGCCCACAAGGATGCGCGCAATGGTGCTTGCCTCCGCGATGGTGCGGAGCTGTACAACAAGCCGTAGAATATCGCCAAGCCCAGCGGCACGGGAGCCAGGCTGCCGCCATAGGCCATGAGCCAGGTGAAGAGTTTGATATGCGCGGCGGAAACAACAGCATGGGAATAGTAGATCAACGGCGCCATGAAAACGGCCAGCAGTCCGAACACAAACAGAATCAATACCACCCGTGGACTTACAGGTAGCTGTACCCCCGAGGCGGATACCAGCCAAAGCCAGGCTACCAACATGAGCAGGGTGTAGGTAAATTGCAGCATATGGCCACCGCCCCAGAAGAGTAGCTCGTAATAGCCATTGCCCGTCACTGAATCCGGGATTGCCAGATACGACCAGACAAAAGCGAGCACGGCCATGACAGCCGAAACGGCAGCCGTATTCAAGCCGAAGCGCAATGCCCCGACGGCTCGCATGTTTGGCCCGACCACAGAGTTGGAGGTCATGCTACGAATGATGAGCAAACTGATGCCGGCGCCAAATCCGAGTAGCGCGACGGTGAACAGGGGTGTCTGCAAGACCGGGATATAGTTGCTCATCAACGGGTTGCTCGGACCAAAAAACGGGGTCAGTACCATCAGTACGGCACCCAGCGTGGCCAAACCCCATGCCGCCCATCCCAGAGGTACGAAACGCAGGGTGGAATTCAAACTCCAGAGTACGCCTCCGAAAGCCAGAAACCACACCAATACAGACAGGTCTACATGAACGACTAACGCGGTGCGGAAGAAATCAATCCATGGGAAAATATCCTGGATATAAGGGGTGCGGGACAGCACCAGCAATATTGAAAACACACCCGAACCCAGCAACGCCATGATGCCCAGCCATAGCCAGGCAATGGCCAACCATCTGCGGCTATCTGCATGCACAGTGAGGATATATTCATCGCGCATAGTATTGTTGGCTTCTCGTCTGGTGAAGAATTGGCCAGGAAATCAGGTGGTTCATTCTGAAAAGCACTGCCCGCACCCGCATTGCCCCGGCTTACTAAGCAACTACGTACCTTTTCCCAAAGCTGTTACAGCTCCTCGCAATAACCTGCCAATGCGACAGTGCCCCTCGAATTCGACCGTTTGTTCCAGAATTCGTGCCGTCCAGAATAAATCAAAGGTTACCCGGCTTCCACCATCTGATTCTGCAAGAGACCGCAGGGAACATATTGGAATGATCACGGCTCCGCGTTCCGTCCCTTGTATGTTTTGACATTTCGATCAGGCAAGTGTATGAAGCAAAAGCTCGCAGCCGCGAGGCTTGGAAACATGAGCACTTCGAGTTGATCCGACCAGGCAGATGAGGGACCGGGAAGCAACAGGCAGCATGTTTACCCTGCTGGTTTTTGTGGCGCTGATACTGACGTTTGCAGCCGTCGTATTGAGCGCCTACTTGCGCCTCGAGAGCATGGGACTGAGTTGTGAAGACTGGCCGGTCTGCTTTGGGCGAATCGATGAGGCTTCACCCCAAGGGGCCATACCCCGTACCACAGCCGGAGCAATACATCGTTTGGCAGCCACCCTGCTGGGTGTCATGGTGTTCGCTATCACAGTCATGGCCTTGCGTGGGCGGCGTCCCGCCGGGATCGGCGTGACCTTGCCACTTCTGGTGTTCGGTTTGACCGTGTTTTTGTCGATCCTCGGCTACAGTACTCCGTCAAAGCAGTTTCCCGCAATCACCCTGGGCAATCTGGGCGGCGGGATGGCCATGCTGGCGCTGCTGTGGTGGCTGGGGCAGCGCTCGGTGGAGCACGGGGGTGAAGACAGCGCCGAAAACAGGCGGTTGCGACCGTGGGCATGGTTGGGTTTGCTCCTGGTGGTGGTGCAGATTGGTTTGGGAGCATGGACCAGTGCCAATTTCGCCGGGCCATCCTGTGCGCAGCTTCCTGGTTGCGGCGATGAGTGGGCTTCGATGACCAACCTGAGACAGGGCTTCGATCTGTTCGGCAGACTCGGTGTGGATGATCAGGGCAGAATCGTTACCGGCAGCGTCCAGAAGCTGTTACACATGGCACACCGATTTGGCGCACTGGTGAGCGTGCTGTATCTGTCAGTGCTGGGCGTACTGGCGCTACGCGTAGGCCCACGTTGCCGCAATACCGGGCTCAGCATACTGGTGCTGGTGCTGATACAGGCGGGCATGGGGGTCTTGACGATCATCAGCCAGTTCCCCCTGGCGCTGGTGACAGCTCACAATGCGACCGCGGCGCTGCTACTATTGGCGGTGGTCAACCTGAACCATTTGCTGACCCCGAGCAGGCGCATCCTCCATTCCTGACTACGCCACGACCTTACGAACGCCAACGCCCCGGGTTATTGAGACGCTTC
>CBDVAK010000224.1:0-6047 GCA_965371945.1 uncultured Candidatus Competibacteraceae bacterium | reverse complement strand
GGCAACATAGCCGGGATCTGCGCCGTCAAGCAAATGGCGGTTCCGCGGGCGCTGGCCGCCGTGACGGTCAGTGCGGTAGTCTGCGCAGGCCAAGCGCAGGAATTTCTGCAGGACTGCATCGAGTCCACCATGGACCACCAAGCCGAAAAACCCTATCTGCTGCTGATCAGCATTCATGGCCTGATCCGCGGCCATGACCTGGAGCTGGGTCGTGATGCCGACACCGGCGGGCAGACCAAGTATGTGGTGGATCTGGTCAAGACTCTGGCCAAGCGTGATGATATCGGCGCGGTCGATCTGGCAACCCGACGCATCGTTGATCCCGATCTCAGTGACGACTATGCACGTGAAGTGGAGCCGCTGGGACCCAGGGCGCGGATCGTCCGTCTTGACTGCGGGCCACCGGGCTATGTTGCCAAGGAAGTCCTCTGGGATCATCTCGACAGTTTTGCGGACAACCTGCTGGAGTGGCTCGACCAGCAGCCACGGCTTCCCAGTATCCTGCACAGCCATTATGCGGACGCCGGTTATGTGGGGGTGCGGGTATCCAACCAGACCGGCGTCCCGCTGGTGCATACCGGGCACTCGCTGGGCCGCGACAAGCGCCGCCAGCTACTGGCCAAGGGGCACCGTCGCGAGCACATCGAGACGGCCTACAACCTGACCCGGCGCATCGAGGCGGAGGAGGAGGTGCTTGCCAATGCCGCTCTGGTGATCGCCAGCACTCGCAACGAAGTCGAGGAACAATACGAACTCTATGATTACTACCAGCCTGAACGCCTGGCGGTGATCCCGCCCGGGACCGACTTGCGGCAGTTCCGGCCGCCGGACCGAAAAGCCACTGATGTGCGTTTTGCCAAGGAGTTGAAACGTTTCTTAAGAAAGCCGGACAAACCAATGATTCTTACGTTGTCACGTCCTGATGAACGTAAGAATATCGTCACCCTGCTGAGCGCATACGGGGAATCGGTCAGCCTCAGAAAACAGGCCAATCTGGTCATCGTTGTGGGCAACCGCGAGGACATCCGGGATATGGACAGCGGCCCGCAAGCGGTGCTGACCGAGATTCTGATGTTGATCGACAACTATGATCTGTATGGTCAGGTCGCCGTCCCCAAGCGCCATCGTCCGGCGGAGGTGGCGGAGATTTATCGTCTGGCAGCCATCCTGGGCGGGGTGTTCGTCAACCCGGCGCTGACCGAGCCATTTGGCCTCACCCTGCTGGAAGCCGCCGCCAGCGGGCTGCCGCTGGTTGCTACCGAGAACGGTGGGCCGACCGATATCATCGGCGCCTGCCGCAACGGATTGTTGGTCGATCCGCTCGACTCGGGCTCCATCGCGCGTGCCCTTCAGCAGTTGCTCGGCAACCAGGATCTTTGGCATACCTGTGCCAGGAATGGTCTGCAGGGGGTGCGTAAACACTATTCCTGGCAGGCGCATACCGAGGGCTATCTGGATGCGGTAAGACCGTTGTTCGACCGGCGTGAACCATTGCCTCGCAAGACCACCGAGCGGGGCCCCATGCACTATCACGACCGCAGTCTGTTTTCGGATCTCGATCAGAACCTGCTCGGCAACCCAACCGGTTTGCGGCAATTGATCGAGGTCCTGCACGACCACCGGCGCAGCGCCAGCTTCGGCATCGCCACCGGCAGGCAGCTGACTTCGGCGCTGGCCGTCCTCAAGAAGTACGCGATTCCGATGCCGGACGTGCTGATCACCGGCTTGGGTACGGAGATTCACTACGGTCGGGATCTTACCGCGGACGACGCCTGGGCCGACCACATCGACCATCTGTGGAGTCCCAAGGCGGTGCGGCGTCTGCTCGACGGCTTGCCAGGGCTCATTCTGCAACCCAGAAGAGAACAGAGCCATTTCAAGGTGTCGTATCACTATGATCCCGGCAAGGCCCCGGCCGTCGATGAGATCAATGCACTGCTTCGTCAGGAGGAACAGACGGTCAACGTGATTCATGCTTTTGGTCAGTTTCTGGACATTATCCCGGTGCGTGCTTCCAAGGGGTTGGCATTGCGCTATTTCGCCCAGCAGTGGGGCATACCGCTGGAGCGCATTCTGGTGGCCGGCGGTTCGGGTGCTGACGAGGACATGATGCGTGGCAATACGCTGGCGGTGGTAGTGGCGAACCGACATCACGAGGAACTCAGCCAGCTCGACGATCAGCACCGTATCTATTTTGCCGAGAATTCGTTTGCACCGGGCATACTGGAAGCCATCGAGTACTATGATTTCTACGGAACCTGCCGATCCGGCCAGGGTCGGAATCCGACCGGGTCAGCAGGTCGATAGAGTGTCCCGCCGGTTGCTGATCTGTACCGATCTGGATCGCACTCTGATCCCCAACGGCAACCAGCCCGAATCGCCTGGTGCCAGGGCACGTTTCGCGGCCCTGGTTGCCAGACCCGAGGTCACGCTGGTCTTTGTCACCGGTCGGCACCGCGCGCTGGTCGAGCGTGCCGTGCGTGATTACGATTTGCCGCAGCCGGATTTC
This sequence comes from uncultured Candidatus Competibacteraceae bacterium, assembly GCA_965371945.1. GTDB lineage: Bacteria > Pseudomonadota > Gammaproteobacteria > Competibacterales > JAHEDQ01 > CBDVAK01. Next base: position 3,538 of record CBDVAK010000224.1, on the reverse strand, counting down.
GTGGTCGGTGATGTTGGCGCGAGCATCCACGAAAGGCGCGCCGGGCACTGGCGTGTCTGGCAGGATTGGGAGGCGGAGATCGCGCCCGACTGGGGCGGCATCGATCATGATGCTCTGCGAGCGTTGTTTGCCGGCTTGCCAGGACTGCGATTGCAGGCCGCGGAGCGCCAGGCCCGGTTCAAGCTCAGCTATCAGCTTTCGTTGCCGGCCGACCCCGAAGCGCTGCTGGTACGGATGCGGGAACGGCTGAGTGAAGCGGCGGTGCGTGCGGAACTGGTCTGGAGCATCGACGAAACGGCTGCGGAGGGCTTGCTCGACGTGCTGCCCGCGGCCGCGAGCAAGTATCGGGCTGTCGATTTTCTACGCGGTCGACTGGGTGTCGCGGCGTCCGCCACGGTGTTCGCCGGAGACAGTGGCAATGACCTGTCGGTATTGGCCAGCCCGCTCAACTCGGTGCTGGTGGCCAATGCCACCGACCCGGTGCGCCGGCTGACGCTGGCCGAGGCGCGCAAGCGGGGCAATCAGGACGCGCTTTACCTGGCGCGGGGCGGATTGCTGGGCATGAACGGCAACTACAGTGCCGGCATTCTGGAGGGAATCGTGCATTTCCTGCCACACACGCGGAGCTGGGTCAGCGGGGTACAGGGTCTTGAAGGCTGATGTGTGTGTCTTTGGCGAGGTGTTATTCGACCGCTACGCAGATGGCGTTCGGGTGCTCGGTGGCGCGCCTTTCAATGTCGCCTGGCATCTGCAGGCATTTGGGCTGGCGCCACGTTTCGTGAGCCGGGTGGGTACGGACCCGGCGGGTGAGCAGATTCGCGGCGCCATGCGTGAGTGGGGCATGAGCACCATCGCGCTGCAAGCTGACCCGCAACATCCTACCGGCAGCGTCGAAGTGACACTGGTCGACGGTGAGCCTGCCTACCGGATCCTGCCGGACCAGGCCTACGATTTCATCAGCCCCGCAGCGGATGATGATGCCGTGGCCTGCGAGTTGCTCTACCACGGCACTCTGGCCCTGCGCAACGCGGAATCGCGCCAGACCCTGACACGACTGAGGACGGCGCGCACCGGGCGGGTATTTGTGGACGTCAATCTGCGCGACCCGTGGTGGCAGCGCGGCACGGTCGAAGGGCTGCTGTCCGCGGCCGATTGGGTCAAGCTCAATGAGCACGAACTGCGGCTGCTGGCTGCTGAAACCGAGGGGTTGTCAGCAGGTGCGATGCGATTTTGCCAACGCTACCAGTTGCACGGCCTGGTCGTGACCCGCGGTGCGGAGGGCGCACTGGCCATCGACAGTGACGGTCACTGCCATGAGGTGACACCGCGCCCGGGCACCCGGGTCGTCGATACGGTCGGCGCCGGTGATGCTTTCAGCGCGGTGCTGCTGCTGGCGCTGTACCATGGCTGGCCGCTGCCGGTGGCGCTGCCCAGGGCTCAGGATTTTGCCGCCATGATCGTCGAACGGCGCGGTGCGACCATCGCCGATCGTGGTGTTTACCAGGCATTGCTGAAGGATTGGCATCTCGACTGAGCGTGTTCCGGTCGATGCCCCGGAACGATGACGACATGAAGGACGCACTGTGTACGAACAGGTATCGCACTCGTTGCTGAACGAGGTTTTGAACGACCTGCACCCGGAAATAGGTGAGCAGGACATCCGCCATTTCTATACCCGGCTCGGCGCCAACTTCTACGCTATCCACACGCTGTTTCACACACTCTATGGTGATCGAAACGATTTTCGCGAGCAGCTTCAGCACCTGGTGGAAACGCTGGCGCGCCAGTACATACGGCGTTCCACGCAACTGCGCGAGCTCGACATGGCCCGGGAGCGCGATCACAACTGGTTTCTGAGCCAGAACTGGGTTGGCATGGCGCTCTACAGCAACGGGTTTGCGGATGATCTGGCCGGCCTCAAGACCCGTCTGCCCTATCTGCAGGAACTTGGCGTCAACGTGGTGCATATCATGCCGATCCTGGAATGCCCGCAAGGCAACAGCGACGGCGGCTATGCGGTCAGCAATTTCCGTCGCATCGATCCTCGCGCCGGCAGTCTCGAGGATCTATGTGCGGTGTCGGCGGATCTGGGCAGGCGCGACATGCTGCTGGTACTGGACGTGGTCGTCAATCACACCTCTGACGAGCACCAATGGGCCCGCAAGGCGGCGGCTGGTGATGCGGATTATCAGGACTACTACTACACCTTCGAGCATCGTGAGATTCCCGACATGTTCGAACAGACCATGCCGGAAATATTCCCGGAAACCGACCCTGGCAACTTCACCTGGAACGAGACCATGCAGCGCTGGGTGATGACGGTCTTTCACGACTATCAGTGGGACCTCAACTACAGCAACCCCCGCGTATTCACAGAGATGCTGGATATCATCCTGTTCTGGGCCAACCAGGGCGTCGATATCGTGCGTCTGGATGCGGTCGCGTTTCTGTGGAAGAAGCTGGGTACCAGTTGCCAGAATGAACGCGAGGCCCACCTGTTGCTGCAATTGATGAAGGATTGTTGTCAGGTCACCGCGCCGGGTGTGTTGTTCATCGCCGAGGCGATCGTGGCGCCGGTGGAAATCGTCAAATATTTCGGCGAGGACGCGGTCATCGCCAAGGAGTGTGAAATCGCCTACAACGCCACCTATATGGCGTTGCTTTGGGGCGCCCTGGCTACCAAGGACAGCAAACTGCTCTACCAGGGGCTGAAAAGCCTGCCGGACAAGCTGGATCGCGCGACCTGGCTCAACTATGTCCGCTGCCACGACGACATCGGTCTTGGGTTCGATGACAACGATGTTCGCCAGGTCGGCTACGATCCCTGGCAACATCGCCGTTTCCTGGTTGATTATTTCACTGGAAAATACGCAGATTCAAATTCTTCCGGTGTTATATTCATGGATAACAAGACTACTGGTGATGCACGCATCTCCGGTTCGCTGGCGTCATTGGCCGGGCTGGAAAAGGCGCTGGCAAATGGCGACCAGGAGCAGATCCAGGAATCGGTGCGCAGGATCTTGCTGTTGCACAGCCTGATCATGTCATTCGGTGGTATTCCGTTGCTTTACTACGGCGACGAGCTCGGCACCATCAATGACTACAGCTATCAGGACGACGCGCTGCGTGCCGATGACAGCCGCTGGGTGCATCGCCCCACCATCGACTGGGACCAGGCCGAACTACGCAACCGGCAGGGCACCGTGGAGCACGTGGTTTTTTCCGGGCTCAGGAAAATGATCGCGGTGCGCAAGGAAACGGCCGCCTTCGCGGACTTCAACAACCGCGAGCTGGTGGACGTCAGCAACCCGCATCTGTTCGTATTTCTGCGCTATCACCATGAACAGCTCACCAACCGGGTGCTGGTGGCTGCCAACTTCGATGCTTTTCCCCAGGGGCTGCAGGTGGCTGAGCTGAGACGCCATGGTTTCAACCTGCACGGCCAGCTTCGCGATCTCTATTCCGGTGCCAGCCCGGTAGTCTACGATGATCAACTGGTGCTGGAGCCCTATCAGTTCTGCTGGCTGACCGAGATGTA
>CBDVAK010000223.1:0-6080 GCA_965371945.1 uncultured Candidatus Competibacteraceae bacterium | reverse complement strand
GTCAGTTCGGCCACCATCCGGTCGGTGGTGCGAACCCGACAATAGCCTTTGTAGCCGGCCAGCGCCTCGTGATGGCGGTGCTGCGTGTAGGTGGCGCAGGCATCCTCGATGACGGTCATCAGGAAGCCGCGGTCACAGCCATCCCGCACCGCGGTTTCGACACACTGGTCGGTCATCATCCCCATCACCAGGATGTACTCGATACCAAGATTTCTCAGCACGTACTCAAAATTGGTGGAATTGAACAGGCTGGATGAGGTCTTGGGGATGATGATCTCGTCTTCGCCCGGCTTGAGTTCGTCGATGACTTCGGCCTCCCGGGAGCCACGGGCCGCGAAAATACCGGAGATCTTGTAGTCGAGGCTGCGATCCCTGCCATCCAGCGTCAGGCACTCGACCACGGTGTAGATCACCTCCACTCCGGTATTCCGGCAAGCGGTCAACAGCCTTTGCCCATTGGGAATCACCGAGTTCTCGATGCGGTTCCAGAGCTCGCCGTATTCGGGCTTTTCCCGGCGCCTGGTTTCGTTGTACTCGCCTTTTTGCAGGTCGACCACCAGCAATGCGGTGCGGTCCGGTTCGACAGCACGTTCGCGAAACGAGACGTCGCCATCGATCGGGATGGCATCGATTTCACTACGGCGCATCGGAGTCTCCGTGGCAACCACGTTCAGGCACTGAAAAAGGTCAACACCTCGTCCAGGGTCACCACGTGGCAGTAGATCATATTGATGATCGACAGCTCAGACTCATGCAGATCCATGGTCGCCGCAGCGCAGCAGTCTTCCACCACCACCACATTAAAGCTCTCGTCGGCCAGGCTGCGCACGGTGGAAGAGACGCACTGATCGGTAAAAATGCCACTGCAAATGACGTTCTTGATACCCATGTTGTGCAGCAGCAGGCGCAGACTGGTGCCGGTCAATGCGCTGTCGGTGGTCTTGATGATGGTGATTTCATCGTCATGCGGCGCCAGCTCGGGAACGATCTGGCTTTCCTGGCCCTCCTTGGGCAGCAGCAGGTAGTTGAAACCCGGTTTTTTCTGACTCAGGGAGCGGTCACGACCGTCTTCGGTCAGGCAGGCGATGCGGGCAAACAGATTCTCCACCCGGCGACGGCGACACTCCCCCAGCAGTCTTGCGGTATTGGGAATCACGATCTGATTCATGCGCTCGAAGAATGGCTGCCAGCGCTGCGCTTCCCGGGGATCGTCCTTGCTCATGTAGGTGTTCTGGACATCGATCACCAGGTGCGCGGTTTCCGCGGGGACCAGAACGATGTCCTCCGGTGGTTCCGCGTCGGCGTAGTAGAAGGAACGGTGGACTGTCTTCCAACTCATTTGCCGGTCTCCAAGGCAGAGGCGGCGGCCTTGCCGGAGCGCCACCGCAGCAATGTTTCACCGATCTCGCTGGTCGCCAGGATGCCACGCGGCCTCAGGATCAACAGCACGATCATGGCACAGGCGAGCGTCACCTCGGTCAGGCCGACGACCGGACGGGCGAGAATCTGCGCGGTATTGATAATGTTTTCCAGGGCTCTCAGACCCTCGAACGAGAAGGTCACGGCAAAGGTGCCCAGCACCGCACCGGATACCGTCATCGGCCCACCGATGACCAGCATCCCCAGGATCACGAATGTCTCCTTGAGATAGAAAGCGTTGGGCGAAAACGAGGTGATGAAATGCCCCCACAAGCCACCCCCCAACCCGGCCATCAGAGCGCTGATCACCAGGCCCCGCCAGCGCAATATCGAGATATGGGCGCCCATCGCCTCGGCGGCTGCCTCGTCATCGCGTACCGCGCGCAACAGCAGTCCGGTACGGGATTCCTTGAACGCCAGTGCGAGCACGATAGCGCCAACCGCGAAAGCTGCGGCCAGATAGATGTCGGTGGCCTTGGGCACACCGAAGAAGGTGCGCGGGCCATTTGTCACCGCGCTCCAGCCGACCATGATCGTGTGCAGCACCACCAGCAGTGCGAACGAGGTGATGACCGCCGCGGCATCGGAAAGGCGCATCAACGGATAGGCCAGAACTGCCGCCACACCGGCAGCAACCAGGCCGCCGACCACGATCGCCAGATAGGGTGACATCTGCACGCTGTCGAGTATCGGGTACAGGTCGGGCAGCGCCATGCTCTTCATACGCGCGGGCATGGACAACACGCCGGAGGCATAGGCACCCACGCCCATGAAGCCAATATGGGCAAACGACAGCAGCCCCGAATTGCCCATAAACACCTGCAGCCCCAGCACCAGTACCAGGCTGATGCACAGATTGGTGGCGATGCGCACAAACAAACGATCGTCGATGAACTCGGTGGCCCCCAGCAGCAACAGCACCGGCACGACCAGCAGCAACAAGGTGGTCAGATTCCCTTTTTCCAGCATCGCCCGAGCTACTCAGACCCGCCGCCCGGAGGCGGGGCCTTTGATCAGCCCGTCCGGTCGCCACAACAGAATCAGAATCACGGCGCTGAATGTGAAAGCATTGCGAAACTTCAGCAATTCCTGAGGCAGGCTGAAATTCAGCCCCATGTCGATCAGAGCCAACAGATAACCACCCAGCACAGCGCCCTGCAGGCTGCGCATGCCACCGATCACAGTGGCGATGAAGGCCACCAGCAGCGGTTGCAGACCGATCCCGGGGACCACGGTCCCGATCCTTCCCAGCCACACCAGTGCAACCATGCCGGCCAGGAACCCGCTGATCGCAAAAGCCATGCTGATGATCAGGTTGGCGGGCACTCCCAGCATCCGCGTCATGGTGAAATGGGTGGCTGCGGCACGCATGGCGATGCCGAGTATCGAACGCTTCATAAGCAACGCGAATACCGCCAGCAGCAACACCGCGAGCCCGATGGTCACCAGGTTGCGGATCGGCACGATGACACCCAGGAACTGTATGGTTTCGGAAAAAATATCCGGCAGCGGCACGTTGCGAGGTCTCGGGGAAATAAACAGCAACGCCGCATTCTGCAGCAGGGTGGAGAATGCAAATGAAGTGATCAACACTGCGGTGACCGATTTCTCGCGTACCGGCCGAAACGCAACATAGTCGGTCAGTATCCCGATTGCGACCGACATAGCCACAGCGACGCCCGCCATCACCAGCCAGGGCAACGGCGATCCCTTGAGCAGAAACAGGGTATAACCCACCACCATGATCAACTCACCATAGGCAAAATTGACCAGCTTCAGTATCCCGTAGACGACGACCAGACCCAGCGCCATCAATGCATAGGCACTGCCGAGGCTGAGAAAATCGATCGTGAACTGCAGGGCTGCCGTCATTTGTCGGCACGACCAACGGCTCGGACCCGAGTCGCGTCAGGCTCCAAGGTACAATGCCTTGAGATCGTAGGCGGTACTGATTTCCGCGGCCGTACCACTGGCTGCCACTTCACCGAGTCGCATCACGTAAGCGCGATCCGTCACCTCCAAAGCCATGCGTGCATTCTGCTCGACCAGCAACACCGTACGCCCGCGGTCCTTGAGTTGGATGATCTTTTCGAAGATTCTATCGACCACGGCCGGCGCCAGCCCCAGCGACGGCTCGTCAAGCAGCAAGATGTCAGGGTGCGTCATCAACGCCCGACCGATCGCCAGCATCTGCTGCTCTCCTCCTGACAGCGTCCCGGCCGGCTGGCTTGACCGTTCCTCCAGTATGGGGAACAAATCCAGCACCTCGGCCCGGTCAGCCCGCACGCGGCTCTTGTCGTGGCGCTGTGTGAATGCACCCAGATCCAGATTCTCGGCAACGGTGAGATCGGGGAAAATATCCCGGGTCTCGGGAACCATCGCCAGCCCCTTGCGAACGATGCGCTCCGGCGCCAGCGAAGTGATATCGACCCCCTGCAGGGTCACCTTGCCGGCGGCGGCCGTGAGCGCACCCGCAATCGCCAGCAGGGCGGACGACTTGCCCGCGCCATTGGCGCCCAGCAATGCCACCATCTCCCCCTGACCGACCTGGAGTGAAATACCCCTGACCGCCTTGATCGGCCCGTAGTGTACTTCGAGAGCATCGACCTCAAGCACTCGCAGCTCCCTGATCGCGATGGGTGGAACCCAGATAGGCCTCGATCACCTGTGGTGCATTGCTGACAGTATCGATGTCACCCTCGGCGATGGTGCGCCCCGACGCGAGCACATGCAGACGATGGCACAAACGCATGATCAGTGACATATCGTGGTCGATGATCAGCAGCCCCAGCCGACGCGCGTCCGGCAACCTGTCCAGCATCTGCAACAGCGACTCGGATTCTTGTTCATTCATCCCTGCTGCCGGCTCGTCGAGCAGCAGATAGTGTGGCTCGGCGGCCAGTGCCCGCGCGATCTCCACCCGTCGTTTGTCTCCGTAGCTCAACACACCGGCGAGGTCGCTCGCACGTTTGGCAAGGCCGAACTCCTCGAGCAAACCCGCAGCCACCCGTCCGGCGGCGCGCCGCGTGGCGCCGTGCGCGACGGCCGCAGCCTCGACGTTCTCCCTCACGCTCAGATTGGCAAACACCCGGACAATCTGAAAAGAGCGCGCCACACCGCATTTCGATACTTCCCGCGGCGGAAGCCCGGTGATTTCCCGGCCGTCACACACGGCCCGACCACTCACCGGTGCGACTTGTCCACACAGAACATTGACCAGGGTGGTCTTGCCGGAGCCGTTGGGGCCGATCAGACCGACGATCTCACCCGGCTTTAGCTCGATAGACACCGCGTCCAGGGCCCGCAAACCCTGAAACTCGACCGACAGCCCGGTTCCGGTCAGACGGGGCTCAGCCACCACCACGGACCAATCCGTACCCAAACAAGCTCCACACTGTACGGATGTGCAGGGACTCCGTGACCCACGACCATACGACAGGCGGTGCCATCACCGCCCGCCATATCCGAACTGCCGGGATCAAGGCGCCGGCGGATTGCTGGGCTGACGCCAGCCCAGAAAGCTTGGCTGGCCCTTGTCCAGCGTCACCAGTGCAGCCGCCTTGGCAGGATAATGGCCATCTGCCGCGGAACTGTAGGACAGCTTGCCGGTAAGCAGGTCGAACTCGTTCTCTTCCAGCGCCTTGGCAACTGCCGGGCCATCGGTGGTGCCGGCGATCTCGACCGCCCGCGCCAGCATCATGATGGTGTCCCACCCCACCGCGACAAAAGCCGTATCGGGTGCGGAGCCGTGATACTCCTCAAACAGGGCGATGAACTCGGGCATCTTCGGGCTGGATTCCGGCCCCATCCAGGTATGCGTAATGAAATAGATATCCGATCCGAACTTCTCCCCCAGCGCCTCGAACAAGGCTGGATCATCATAGGAATCGCCGCCCATGATCGGGGCATCGACGCCCGATTCGCGCAAGGTACGGATCATCATCGCGATGTCAGTGCCATAGGAGGAAATAAAAATGACATCTGGTTTTTCGTCCAATGCCTTCAGGCGTGCCAACTGGGCTGAAAAATCGTTGTCACCATTGGTGTAACTGTCTTCCAGCAGGATCTTGCCACCCAGCGTCTGGAAGTGCTCCACAAAGTACTTCGACAGACTCTTGGTGTAGGCAATGAACTGATCGGTGACCACATAGGCGGTTTTCCAGCCACGTTCGTCGTAGGCGTACTCGGCAGCTGCAGCACCCATGGTGGTGTTCCACATCGACAGGGTGAACTGCATGTCACCGAGCGACCAGGAACTGTACAGCGGATCGGATGCACAGGTGGAAACACCCACCTTGCCGGCAGCTTGTGCTTCCCGGCTGGCGGGCCCCCCGAAGTCGAAATCACAGGGTGCGACGATCAGATCAGCGCCGTCGTCGAGCAGTTTGACCGTGACATTGCCCACCGTGACCGGGTCGGACTTACCATCGATATTGATGAACTTGATCGGTTTGCCGAGTACACCGCCAGCATCGTTGAGGACCTTGACCGCCACCTGCGCACCGCGCAGCCCCGGCTCGTCCAATGGCGCCTGCACCCCGGTCTGGCTGAGCGCACCGCCAATAAAGATCTCTTCGGCCGCAAATGCAGCGGGCCCGGCTACCACCAGCATCCCGGCTATCAGACAACTCGCTGTCCTGGATCGTGTCGACATGAGACTT
>CBDVAK010000222.1:0-6086 GCA_965371945.1 uncultured Candidatus Competibacteraceae bacterium | reverse complement strand
CATGGTGCGCAGCCTTTCGATGGAACGCTGCCGGTCGGCATTCTGGTCCCAGACATAGTGGTCCCAGCGCAGCGGGTCCCGCAACTCTCCAGCCAGCCGTCGCACCGATAACAACTCGTAGATGCGCCGCCAATCACCCTCGACGCGCAGCGCCAATTGCGGGTTGATCAGGTACTGGCCACGCCGCACACGCAAAAACAGCTTGCGATTGTACGGGCCTACCCGCGATACCTCATTCTTGGACAGGATCGAGGACAGATAAGCGCGCTTCTTGCGTCGCGACAACACCACGGATTCCGGAAAATGTTCCAGAATTTCCGCGAAGTCGACGGCCGAGAGGAGCCGCTGACCGGATGCCCAGTTCTCCCCGAGACGCTGGTAGAACAGCACCATGGCGATGCACAGCATCAGATACTCCATCAGCCGTCGATCCAGCTTTACCAGACGCCCGTCCACCTGCACGTCCAGGCTGACCGGAGCCAGGCGCTCGAACACTGCCGGCAGTTTGCTACGGGCGAATCGCGGGTCTGCACAGGCACGCTCCAGCGCAATCTGAAAGGCGTTCAATCCATTGGCGTCGACCATGCCGGTGTCAGCATCCCGATCCAGCAGCGCTCCCGCGAGTTCGGCATTGCCCATCCGGCTCGCAATCATCAATGGGGTGAGACCGAATACATTGCGAAAATCGACTCCGTATTTATCGACTTCGCGCAACACACCGCCCGGATTCTTGAACCCGTACAGCAGAAAGTGCTTTTTCTCCAGCACCGACAAGGCCTTGTCGGGATGCTTTGCGGCCTTGAGGCCGCCTTGAACCAGGGAATTCAGACATTGCTGGTCACGATAGACGAGCGCGTATTCCATCAACGAAATGCAGGCCTTCTTGTGGTGATGGACCAGTGCCTTGTCCTCGAGATCCGCCAGCGCATCACCCCGCAGCACGGTCCAGGGCACCTCGTGCTGTTTGAGGATCTGGGTGCGAATCTCGGCGGCCTGCTCATCCTTGCCCTGCAGTTCGAGCCGATGCGCCTCGTGACGCCATTCATCGAGGCTGGATCGCTGCTCATGGATGTCGCTGACATCCTCGTGCACCGTGGTCAATCCGAGCAAGCCAAGCAAGTGCTGCGCAGGACGCGGCTCGATCAGGTAGAGGTTCTTTACGGCCCGTGTCACGGCGACGTACAGCGCGTTGATGTAGAATTTGTAGATCTCCAGCGACTTGTCGCCCTTGTCGCGGACACGGGCATAGCGCAGTTCACCCTGCAGATCCTGTTCGCACAGATCCCCGGCGATATCACGGAAGCGCTTCTCTTCACCCGAGATGAAGCCGTACAACAGGACGGTTTCGTACTCCAGACCCTTGGCCTCATGGATCGAGAACACCAAAGGCGTAGCAAAGAACCGGCGCACCTCCGCCTTTTGCTCCGGGTGCAAAACCAGGATCGCAAAACGTACCGATGCGGCGGTGCGCTGGTTGAGATCGCGCTTGACCTGGTCGGTGTCCTTGAGCAAACCGACCCGGCCCTCGCTGGGACCACAGCTACGCACCAGATAGTTACTCTCGCGGTCCACGGAGCCAAAACGGGCGTGCTTGATGTGCAGCAGCCGATTGGCAATTGCAGTGACCTGGGGCGCATTGCGGAAATTGGCATTGAGGATGCGAATCAGTTCCGCCGGCGCGCCGTCGCCCTCCTGTTCCCAGAACAAGGTCTTGACCTTGGCCCAGGAAAAGAAGTTTGGGTGCACGATCTGGTTGGAGTCACCGCACAACAGAAAGCCACGGGGGTCCCGAAGCGCGCGCAGGATCAACAGCAGTTGGATATTGGTGAGATCCTGAACCTCGTCGACGACGACGAAATCATAGCGGGGTTGCACCCGCCCCAGCCAGGCATGGCTGATGATATTGGGGTCAAACCGGCCCTGTTCATCCAGAAACCGCAGGTACTTTTCAAATACGTCGTAGACGGCGCCACGAACCTCCGGGGCGTAGATCGACTGTTTCACACCAAGGGCGAGGTAGGCAGCGCGACTCAGCCAGGCGCTGTCCGGCCCGGTACCGGTGATCGCACCCTGGAATTCCTCGAATAAACGGTGCGCGTCTCTAAGCTCTCTCGACAGGCGCTGGCGGGCAGCCCAGGCCGCGAAGTCCCGTGGCGTGATCTCTTTACCGTCCGGGACATGGATGCTCTCCAGATACTCCCGGAATGACAGAAAATCGACCTCTTGCTCGTCGTTGCTGTAAGCATTGGCGCAATAGAGGTCTCTGGCATTCTGAACCAGGAAGGATGAGCGCGTGACATAGAGGATGTCACCGGTCACATCCTTCATTTTCTCCAGCGTTAGTGCTGTCTTGCCGCTGCCGGCGGAGCCGATCACTATCAGCGGCGGAGGCTGCCGATAAACCGCTTCCTGGTCTTCGTCGAAGGACAACACCTTGTCCAGTAAATGGAAACGCGATAGTTTCGGGTTCAGATAGGATAGCTCCGGGGCCTGGTCGGCCACCTCGACGCTCACCGATGGAATCCGGTCTTCGTCGATGTGCACCCCACGAGCGAGAAATCGTGACGCGTCGTAGGCGTGCCGGCGGATGTACTCCAGAACCAGCACACAACGCTCGCCCTTGTGCCGATAAAACGCAAACAGCAATCGGTTGCTGCGGTCCAGGCGTGCGCGATAGAGATTCTCACCGACCTTCCTGACATCGGCGGAGCGAAAGTCATCCGCGGCCAGGTAGGCGGCGAGCTTCGCGTAGCCAGGGATTGCCGCGGTATCGAGGCCACGATAGACAAGGATTTTCATAGGCTCTGGCAGTCAGGTTGGTGGTAACGGTGGCCTAGCGCGGACGATCCACGCGCCGACACCGGCACGCTCACCATCGACGCCAACACTTTCCTACTTCCCGTAGACCACACCGGGCAACCACAGCGCGATCTGCGGGAACATGGTGACCAGGGCCAGACCGACACACATCACCAGCACGAACGGGATGATCGACCGGTAGATATCCACCAGGGTGATTTCCGGCGGTGCCATCGCCCGCATCAGAAACAGGTTGTAGCCAAATGGCGGTGTCATGTACGCGATCTGACAGGTGATCGTATAGAGCACACCATACCAGATCGGGTCGAAACCCAGCGCGATCACCAAAGGCACGTAGAGGGGTGCCACGATCACCAGCATCGCCGTGTCGTCGAGGAAAGTGCCGAGCACGATGTAGGAGATCTGCATCATGATGAGAACACCCCACGGGCTCAGGTCCCATCGTTCGATAAACAAAGACTCGATCGCATGGACTGCGCCCAGACCGTCGAACACCGCACCAAAACTGAGTGCCGCCAGGATCACCCACATAAACATACAACTGACACCCAGCGATTTGCGCAGGGTGTCGTCCAGTACCTTGAAGGTCAGCCGGCCTTTGGCCAGGGCCGCCAGGCTGGCGGCCGCGGCACCGACCGCCGAGCTTTCGACCAGGCTGGTGACGCCCATCACAAACAAACCGATCACTGAAAAAATGATCAACAGTGGCAGGATCCCGGCCTTGAGCACCCGCAGTCTCTCACCGCGGCTGAAGTTGCGCTCGTGCTCCGGCAGCGGCGGCCCCAGTTCCGGCTGTAATTTGCAACGGATCACGATATAGAGAATGAACAACCCGGCCAGCATCAAGCCGGGGAATACACCGGCCAGCCACAGCTGCCCTACCGGTTGTCGGGCGATCATCCCGTACAGCACCAGCACCACGCTGGGTGGCACCATGATACCCAGCGAACTGCCGGCTTGTATGACACCGGTCACCATGCGCTTGTCGTAGCCGCGTTTGAGCATTTCCGGCAACGCGATGCTGGCGCCGATCGCCATGCCGGCTACGCTCAGACCGTTCATGGCTGAAATCGCCACCATCAGGCCGATGGTGCCGATCGCCAGACCCCCGCTGAGCGGTCCGAACCAGACGTGGAAGGCACGGTACAGATCGCCCGCGATCCCGGACTCCGACAGCATGTATCCCATGTAGATGAACAACGGTAATGTCAGCAGCGGATACCAGTTGAAAAGCTTGAATGCGGCGCTGAACGGCATTTCCGAACCACCGTCTCCCCACAAAAACAGAGCAAATACGGTGGCGACGAAACCGATGGCTCCAAACACACGCTGCCCGGTCATCAACATCACAAACATCGAACTGAACATCAGCAGCGCGATCATTTCGTAACTCATGACAAGGACTCTCCTCTGGCCCTTGCCAGGTCTTTGAAGAACGTGGCGATCGCCTGCAGCAGCATCAAGGCAATGCCGATGCTCATGATGATCTTGATCGGCGCCATGGGCGGTGCCCAGGCCGAATAGTTTTTCTGGTTGTATTGAAGTGCGTACTGAGTGCTGGACAAAGCACCATAGAGTAGAAATACGAGATAGAAGACCAGACAGAAGGCCGTCACCGAATCGGTATAGGCCCGTCTCTTCAATGACCAGCGGCCATAAAAAACGTCCACCCTGACATGGGCATCCAGCAACATGGAATAGCCCCCGCCCAACAGGTAGTAAGCGGCCATAGTCATCTGCGCCATCTCCACCACCCAGATATGCGGTACGTCGAAAACGCTTCTGGATATGGCGGCGAACAGCAATACGCCCATCATCACCAAGATCAGATACATCACCAGCCGGCCGAGCGTGCGATTGATCGCCTCCACATAACGCACAAACGACTTGATCACCTCGGGCACATGCATCTCCCCTGTTCAGATAGGACCGGTCCGGGACCCCCGCCAACACTTCCCCTGGTCACGATCGGCCAGGGGAAGTGGAACACGCGGTGCCGCCACGGGCCAATTATTCGACCCGCGACCCATGGCGACGCCAATTTCGCTGATTGCTACGCTATCCGTAACGGTACGGAGGACCGGCTGCCTCCATCACCTTGGAATATTCTCTGAAGATCGACACCACCTTGGCGGTTCTGGGGCTGGTCTCGGCAATCTCGTCCCAGAACTTGTGGGCCTCGTCTTCCACCGTCTTCCATTCTTCGTCGGGAATGGTAGTGAGCTTGAGCTTGGTGCCCTGGGTACGCAGATGCGCTTCGCCGCCCCAATACCAGTGCTGGCGGTAATAGTGCGAGCTGTCCATACAGACGCGAAACAGTGTCTGCAGACGCTCGGGCAACGCATCCCAGGCATCGGAATTGGCGAAGTACGACCCGCACCAGGCGCCCGAGATATTGTTGGTCAGGAAGTAGTTGGTGACATCGGCCCAGCCCACCGTATAGTCCTCGGTGATGCCCGACCAGGCGATGCCGTCCAGTTCGCCGGTTTGCACCGCAACCTCGATGTCCTCCCAGGGCAGCGTGACCGGAACCACGCCAAACCGCGACAGAAATCTACCGGCGGTGGGAAAAGTGAACACCCGTTTGCCCTTGAGATCGGCAAGACTGTTGATCGGTTCCACCGTGTTGAAGTGACAGGGATCCCAGGCACCGGCGCTCAGCCAGGTCACGCCTTCCACCTCGCCATAGGCTTCTTCCCAGATCTCCTTCAAACCGTACTGGTTGAACAGGACCGGCACATCCAGGCTGTAGCGGGTGGCAAACGGAAAATAGCCGCCGAAGACGGAGATATCCACCGGTGATGCGATCGAATCATCATCGCTCTGAACCGCGTCGATCGTGCCCTTTTGCATGGCCCGGAACAGCTCACCGGTGGGTATCAGTTGATCGGCAAAGTACAGCTCGATCTCCATCTCGCCGGCGGCAATATTGTTGAACGCATCGATCGAAGGTTTGATCACGTGCTCGGCCAAAGCAGGGCCGGCGTAAGTCTGCAGGCGCCATTTGATAGGTGTTTTCGACTGTGCCAGCACGTAGGGCGCGCTGACCGCGGTGCCCGCCACAGCCGCGGCTCCCAGTCCGGCTGTTTTCAGAAATTCTCGTTTTTTCATGAATCCTGCTCCTTTGATGGTGGCCGGGCGATGGCCCAAACCTAGTTACCCACGGCACGCCGGTATTCGGTTTTGAGGGTGCGTGCATTGGCGTGGAGGGCAAGGCGGGGTGCGCCGCTCCAACCGCACTACAGCAAGCATTTCCAACGCAGCCA
>CBDVAK010000221.1:0-6086 GCA_965371945.1 uncultured Candidatus Competibacteraceae bacterium | reverse complement strand
CCGCCATACCACAGCAAATACAATCCGGTGGAGCGTTGTTGGGGGGTACTGGAAAAGCACTGGAACGGTGCCAAACTGGTGGACGCCGAAGCCATGCTGGAGTGGGCCAAGAGCATGACTTGGAAGGGCATCCATGAAGGAGGTAGAGGCCCGGCTGGAACGAAATCTATCGTTGCCCAAATGGGACATTCTGATCCGGCCTGTCTGTGTGGTATGAGAATTTCCGGAAATCACCTAAGGCGATTGCGATCATTCGGTCTGCGCCTCATTGGCCTCGTCTTGCGTGAACAGTTCCTCGAGTTCGCGGGCCGCCTGCCGGGTGATATGCACCATCTTCTCGTGATCGCTGTGCAGCGACCGGTGCGCGTAGAGCAGTTGCTCGTCGTGTTGTCGAAAACGGCTGATCACACGGTTGCTCTCAGCGCCTGAATAGCCCAGACCCCGAAGCAGATCCCGACTCAGCTCAAGGCTGGAAAGGAACATTTCACGCCACACTACATCGATGCCCAGATCCATCAATCGATACGCGTGTTGCCGATCCCTGGCGCGCGCATAGATCTTCAGCCCGGGGAAGTGTTTGCGCACGGTTGCCGCAATGTGCAGGGATTCTTCGACATCGTCGATGGCCAGCACGAAAGCGGTAGCGGTGTCGGCACCCGCGGCCCGCAACACCTCCAGCCTCGATGCATCTCCATAGTAGACCTTGTTGCCGAACAAACGCGCGAGGTCGACCTGTTCCTGGTTCGACTCCAGTGCCGTAAAAGGGATCTTCTTGGCCCGCAGAATACGCGCGGTGATCTGTGCAAATCGACCAAAGCCGGCGATGATCACCATCTGATTTTCCGCGGGTGGCTGATCATAGGGACCTTTGGAGGCTGGTGCCTTGAGTTTGCCTGCCCAGTATCCGCTGAGGCCGAACAGCAGCGGGGTGAAAACCATTGATAGTGTGACTACCACGATCAACAGGTCCGCCAGTGCGGCATCCATGATCCGATCCCCCACCGCCATGTTGAAAATCACGAAAGCGAACTCGCCACCTTGGGAAATGATCGCCGCGAGATTCAGCGACGATGTGAAATCGAGGCCCTGGAAACGTCCAAGTGCGAACAAGACCGCGAACTTGATTGCTAACAACCCCACGACCAACGCCAGCACCAGCCCTGGGGAGGCAACGATCAGCCCCACATCGACGGACATACCGACAGCGATAAAAAAGAGCCCCAGCAACAGACCCTTGAAAGGCTCGATATTGGCTTCCAACTCGTGACGGTATTCGGAGTCCGCGAGCAGAACACCGGCCAGAAATGCGCCCAGAGCCATGGAAAGGCCCACCGCCTCCATCAGCAGTGCGGTGCCCACCACGGTGAGCAAAGCCATGGCGGTAAAGATCTCCTGTACACCGCTACGGGCCACCAGGCGCAGGACATGGCGAAGCAGAAAGTGGCCCCCAACAACCACGCCGATCAGGACCGCAACAGTCCTGGCCGCGAGCAGATAAGGATTCCCGGTACTGGTATCCTCCACCGGGCTCAGCAACGGCAACAGCGCCAGCATGGGGATCACCGCCATATCCTGAAACAACAGAATCGAGAACGCCGAGCGGCCGTGCCTGGTGGAAAGCTGATGCTTTTCCGCCAATGTCTGTAGTGCGAAAGCGGTGGAGGACAGCGACAGCCCCAAGCCGATGGTAACCGCGGCGCCCGGGGTCAGGTCGGCAAGCAGGTAGACTACGCCGCTGATCACGGTGGCGGTTATCAGCACTTGCGCGCCGCCCTGGCCGAACACCGATTTGCGTAGCGTCCAGAGACGTTTGGGTTGAAGCTCGAGTCCGATGATGAACAGCAGCAGCACCACACCGAATTCGGCGAAGTGGAGTAGATCCTCGACTTGGCTGAACAAATTGAGGCCCCAGGGACCGATTGCCAGACCCGCCACCAGATATCCCAGCACCGCGCCCAGACCCAGTCGCCTGAAGATGGGAACCGCGACCACGGCCGCCCCCAGAAAAACTGCCGCCAAAGCAAGAAGGGACATATGGACACTCTCAGGGTCTGATCATGGGCCAGGGACCGCGTCTCACACTATGATAGTCGGCCATCCGCCTGGATACTCTGCACGGACTCTTGTGAATCTCCACGACATCCGGCCATGCTGAACAAAAACTATCCAGTCCCGGCCCGAATTCGTCATGGCAGACCACTGCGGCTCCTATGGTTGCTGGTGGTGTTGTTCCTGGCCCTGGCCCATCGCGGTGTCGCCATGGCGGGGCAGGTCGCGAGCGCAACAGAGTGCGGGCCGGGCAAAGAGTTTTTCGTGGTGAGTCACGGTTGGCACACGGGTCTGGTGCTCGATGGACAAGATCTGGCGGCGCGGCTGCCGGCCCTGAGATCAGCGATCGGAACAAGCGCATATGTCGAGATCGGCTGGGGCGACGAACGTTTCTACCGCGCCGACACTACAACCTCGGGGATAACTCTTGGTGCTCTTTTCTGGCCGACGCCGAGTGTGATGCACATGGTCGCCTTCGACACCAGCCCGAGGCGGTATTTCGCCCAAAGTACCCTGCTACAACTCGACGTGCCACGAGCAGGTTATGTTGAGATGCTAGAGTTTGTTGCCGGGAGTTTTCAGCAGCAGATCGGTGGCACCGTGTTCTATTTGGGTCCCGGCCTCTACGGAAACAGCGGTTTCTACCAGGCCCGGGGCAAATTCCACGCACTCAACACCTGCAATACCTGGGTGGCAGAGGCCATAGAGAAAACCGGCTTCCCCATGCCCGAGGAAAGAACGCTGACAGCACGGGGACTGTTCGCGAGGATCGTCCGGGGCGACAATGTCGGGCGGAAATGCTTCACGATGCGCTGATCCCGGACGGTTGGCTCGATTCGCGGAGGTGCTCAGTGATCGATGACGGTCCGGCGGGCATCCATTACCGCGCGCACGATCAGGTACAACCAGATGGCAACCGTGGTGACGCCCAGCCCCGCGGCGATGGGGCGTTCAAAGAAACCGGTGATATCGCCACTGGTCTTCATCATGGAGACCATGAAGTTGTCCTCGACCATCTGCCCCAGCACGATGCCGAGGATGGTCGGGGCAATGGGGAAATCGTTTTCCTCCATCAGGAAAGCGAGCACACCCAGCACCAGCATCACCCACACCGCGAATACGGTGTTGTTGATCGCAAAAGCACCCACGATGCAGAAGATTAGGATCACCGGCATCAGTATTCTGATTGGAATCCGCAGCAGATAGACCGACGCCTTGATGGCCGCGAATCCGACCGGTATGAGCACCAGATTGGCGCAGATAAAGGCAATAAACACGGCGTAGACGAGCTCGGGCTTCTGGGTGAATATCAACGGTCCCGGGTTGACGCCCTTTAGATACAGTACACCGATGGCGATGGCGGTGACCGTATCCCCCGGGATTCCGAACACCAGCGCCGGGGTCCAGGCGCCCGCCACCGCGGCATTGTTGGCGGAACCGCCATCGACGATCCCCTCCACATGGCCGGTACCGAATTTTTCTTTATCCCTGGAAAAGCGCCTGGAAAGCGTGAACGCGATCCAGGCGGCGATATCGGCACCGGCGCCGGGCAGGGCGCCGATAACGGTACCGAGCACGCTGGAGCGCAACATGTTCAGCTTGTAGCGGCGCAACAGACCGCCAAGACCTACGAACACGTTGCCCACCGCATGTTTGCCGCGTGGTGGGTCGCGAAAGCGTTCGGTGACGTTGCGCAGGATCTCGGAGAGCGCAAACATGCCGATCATCGCCGGTATGAAACTGATGCCGTCGAGCAGTTCGATGCTGTCAAACGTGAAACGCGGATAGCCGACCGCGATGTCGATGCCGATGGTGGCGATAAACAGCCCCAGCAGCAGCGATATGGCGCCTTTGAGCACGGAACTGCTGGATATCAGCACCGCGCAGGTCAGACCCAGGCTGGCCAGCCAGAAGTACTCGAAAGAGCTGAAGCGCATGGCCACCCGCGCCAGTTGCGGTGCGATGGCCATCAGGATCAGCGTGCCGATGATCCCGCCGATGGACGCGGTGATCAGGCTGGCGCCGAGGGCGTATTCGGCCTGGCCCTTGTTGGTCATCTTGAAGGCTTCGTCGACGTAGGCGGCTGAGGCGGGTGTGCCGGGAATACGCAGCAGAGCCCCCGGGATATCGCCGGCGAAGATGGCGGTCGCGGTGGTGGTGACGATGGCGGCGATCGCAGGCACCGGGTCCATGAAGAACACCACCGGTACCAGCAGCGCCACCGACATGGTGGCGGTCAGCCCCGGGATGGCGCCCACGAAGGTTCCGTACAGCGCCGAGAGCACGATCACCAGCGCCACCTGCGGGTCGAAAATCAGCCCCAGGGCGCCAACGATTGCGTCCAAGTGGTCCGGCCTACCAGGCGATGGGGCGTAGCACGCCCCAGGGCAGCGGCACCCGCAGCAGAGTGCTGAACACGTAGTGGACCAGCAGCGGAACTGCGATCGCCAGGCCCAGCGCCGACAATGGGCGCACGCCCAGCTTGAGCATGATGGCGCCGGCGATCAGAAATGCGGTGATGTGAAAACCCAGCGGCTTCGACAGATAGATGTAGAACAGCAGGGCGGCCAGTATCGTCAGTGCATTGCCGACCAATTCGGGTGAGCGTACCCACGGCGCCAGTACTACCCAGGGTGTGCGCCCAGTCACGCGACGCCGCAACAAACCGCTGACGATCAGCCCGGCGCTGCAGATCGCTATGGCGCTGCCGATGACGGTGGGGAACAGATCCGGCCCCACCGTCATACCGGCCAGGGAAGGGAAGGTCCGGGCATAACCCACCACCAGGAGCGCGAACAACAGCAGCACCACTCCGAGGATGGTGTCGTCAAACTTCATGATGGGACCGATCGTGTTTCAGGCCGAAGAATGAGGCTGGTATTGGTACCCGCCCCAGACTTCAGCCCGAACACCAGCGGTTACTTCGCCAGGCCGATCGCCTTCATGGTGGCGCCGAGGTCGGCGTCGGAGGTCTCCAGCATGGCAGTGAGGTCCTTGCTGCCTATGAATACGACTTCGGCGCCTCTGCTGGCCTTGAAATCCGCCCACTCCTGGGTCTTGAAGGCCTTTTCGACAGCCTTTTCGTAACTGCAGGCGATGTTTTCCGGCAGGCCTTCCGGACCGCTTACCGTGATAAAGGCCGCCAGCGTCCAATTGCTGTCCAGCAGCTCTTTGGTGGTGGGCACATCGGGCAGCGCCGACATGCGCGTGTCGTACATATAGGCCAGGGCCTTCAGCTCGCCCGATTCGATCAGAGCCTTGGCCTCCGACAGGGCCACGGTGATCATATCGACGCCACCCGCCATGAGTTCCTGCATGGCCGGCGCCGCACCTTTGCTGGGAATCCAGCGTATAGCGCCGGCGTCCATTCCCTCGGCACTGAGCATGCCGGCCAGGGCCAGGTGCCAGATACCACCCTGTGAAGTACCGGAGGCGGTCAGTTTGCCGGGGTTCTCGCCGGCGAAGGCAAGCAACTCCCCGAGTGTGTTGAAGGGTGAATCCTTGGCCACGGTGACACTGGCCGGAACGATGTCCATCAGCGCGATGGGCGTAATGTTGCTGCGATTCAGATCGGTCAGCCCCGCCCAGTGCATCATGTTGATCTCAACCGTGGCGGAGCCGATGGTGTAACCGTCCGGGTCCGCCTTGGCGATGGCTGTGTGCCCGGTGACGCCATTGCCTCCGGTGCGGTTGATCACGTTGAATGGCTGACCGAATTCTTTCTCCAGCAAGCTTGCGATCATCCGCGAATTGGCGTCGGTGCCGCCGCCGGCACCCCAGGGCACGATGTAGGTCACCGCGCGCTCGGGTTTCCAGTCACACTCAGCTTGAGCCTGGGCAGGTGCCGGAGCAATGCCGCTGGCAACCGTTACCGCGCTGGCCAGTAACCCGATGATGAAGCGATTGTTCATGCTTGTTCCCCCATGGTGTGTAGATTCGGTGCCGCTACACCCGCCGGTGCGGATGGCGACCAGGCGTTACCAACCTTAGGCGATTTCTGTCAACAAAGTTACCAGCTTGCTTGTCCTTCCGCCCGC
>CBDVAK010000220.1:0-6110 GCA_965371945.1 uncultured Candidatus Competibacteraceae bacterium | reverse complement strand
CCTGAACCGGATCGACGGTGAGCCCATTGCTCCGCTCGAGATCATGAACCGAATCAACCAGCTTTGTGGATCGCACCGTCCCCCTCCACATAGCCCCGGCCCGATGAGAAACCTCGATGCCTCAAGCCACTAACGCGCAACCGATCGGTGATCGGGCCTTCGATATCCGGGACTATCTCCGTCTCGAATTGATGCCGCACTTCATGTGCCCGGGCTGTGGTCACGGCATCGCTTTGCGGGCACTGCTTTGGGCAGTGCACGAACTCGGCATTCGCAAGGATGATCTTGCCGTGGTATCGGGTATCGGCTGCTCCGGGCGCACTGCCGCCTATATTGACGCTGCCACCATGCACGTGACCCATGGCCGTCCACTGGCCTTTGCCACCGGCCTCAAGCTGGCGCGGCCGGATCTCAACGTGTTGGTGATCACCGGTGATGGTGATTGTCTCTCCATCGGCGGCAACCATCTCATTCACGCCTGCCGAAGAAACCTCGATATCACCTGCATGATGCTCAACAACGAGGTCTACGGCATGACTGGCGGGCAGGTCTCGCCCACGACCCGGCTCGACCGCTATACCACGACGACACCGGATGGCAATCATGAACCGGCCTTCGATGCCTGCAAACTGGCCCAAGCGGCTGGCGCCAGCCTGGTGGGAAGGGAGATTACGCTGCAGACGCCGGCGCTCAAGAACCTTTTGAAAGAGGCCATCGCTCACCGCGGGTTTTCGTTCGTGGAAGTGATGTCCGACTGTACCGAAATATACGGGCGCAAGAATGAGCTGGGCAACTCGGCGGAGATGGTGTTGAGTCAGAAGGCGTCGACGCGTTCCGAGGGTTACGGCAATGTTGTCGACCAGCCGTTTCGACCCAATGCGCTGGAGACCGGCATCCTGACCCGCGAGGAGCGCCCCGAGTACGGAGACGTGTGGCGTGCCCATGTCCACCGCCTGGCCGGGAACGCTGGGTGAGCGAAATGGAAGACGATGCACAGTTGCAGATCCGCTTCAGCGGCAGCGGCGGCCAGGGAATGATACTGGCCGCCTCGATACTGGCGCGCGCGTTCTGTACGGAGGGCCGGCAAGTCGCGCAGTCGCAAAGCTATGAACCCACCTCCAGAGGCGGTCTGAGCCGTGCTGATATCGTGGCCGGAATGGGTGTTATCGATTACCCGCTGGTGACCTCGCTCGATTGTCTGCTGGTTATGGACGGTATCGCCGTGGATGCCTCCGGGGCCCTGATCAACGAGCACACGCTGATCATCTGTGACCGTGACAAGGTCGCCGATTCAGTGGCATTGCCGGCTCGCACGCACCGTCTGCCCCTGACCGAGAGCGCGCGCGAGCTGGGCAATCACCGCGTCGCCAATATCGTCGCATTGGGCGCCATGGTGGCACTGGGCGGATATTGTGACTGGCAGGCCCTGCAGCAGGCCTTGCGACAAAAGGCGCCGCCCAAGTATTTGAGCCTCAATCTGGAAGCGGCCGAACTGGGTGCGCGGTCGCTCTGACCGAATAAATGCCGCGTCCTCCGGGGCCTGTCTGTGTGAATGTCTGTACGCACCGCCTTCGGTAGCCTAATCTCGGGATTGCGCGCGTGGGTTTGCGCAATGTGTGCGGGCTGGTTGGTACTGCAAGGGCGATCTGATTGATGGCGGCAGGCTGTTCCCGAATATCGGTGCAAAACGTCAGCAAACACTGGGACGACGGTGCGGCGGTGGATGACGTCAGCTTTGTCGCTCCGGCCGGTGAGTTTACGGTGCTGCTGGGGCCTTCGGGCTGTGGAAAATCCACCACGTTGCGATTGATCGCCGGTCTCGAGGAGGTCAGCTCCGGACGCATCCTGATCGGTGATCGGGATATCACCCGTCTGCCTCCGGCCCAGCGCCAGTTGTCCATGGTATTTCAGTCCTATGCACTGTTTCCACATCTGTCTGTGGCGGAGAATATCCTGTTCGGTCTCAAGGTCAGGCGGGTAGGGCGTAGCGAGCGGCAGACGCGTCTGCAGCGCACCGCGGCAATGCTGGGTCTGCAGGAGCTGCTGCACCGACGGCCCAGCCAGCTTTCCGGAGGACAGCAGCAAAGGGTAGCCTTGGGCCGTGCCATCATCGCCGAGAAACCGGTCTGTTTGATGGACGAGCCGCTGTCCAACCTGGATGCCAAACTGCGCCACGAAATGCGTCTGGAACTGCGTGCGCTGCAGCAAAAGCTGGGCATCACCATGGTCTATGTCACCCACGATCAGGCCGAGGCGATGAGTATGGCTGATCAGGTCATTTTGTTGCGCGCGGGCTCTATCGAGCAGGCAGCGAGGCCCGAACAGATCTATAGTTATCCGGCAACGGCGTTTGCCGGTCGCTTTATCGGCACCCCACCGATGAACCTGCTGCGTCTGCAGGACGGTTGCGGTGGTGCCGTGATTCGCGGGTTGGATGCGCCGAGAATAGTGGAGCGACCGGGGCAGGGGATCAGCTTGGGGGTTCGTTGTGAGGACGTGCGTCTGGTGCCGTCGGATGGCGTGCCTGCAATCGTTCGCGGCATAGAATATCTGGGTGCCGATTCGATTATCGATTGCGAAATTGGCAGCGAAAGCTTGTCGATACGCAGCCAGGGACATAGCCGCGTATCGGTGGGCGACCGGGTCAGTGTTGCCTGGGAACCCGAAGTCACGCACTACTTTGATACCGGGAGTGGCAAGCGTATCGAAGACATCGACGGGTCGCAAAGGCGTCAGGAGGCATCAGCAGCGACCTGAAGCGTCGTGGTTCGCGCACGGAGTGTCATACGAGAACGGGTTGCTTCTCGAAATATCGGGCTACTGCCCGCACCCACACAACCCCGGTTTGTTTGAGAAGCTACGGTGAGGAGGGTGCAATCATTGAACGCACTTCGGTTTTTTTCAGTGAGAGGTAACAATATGAACAAGATCAGCCGGTTTCTGGTTGCTGTCATCGCGGTCGCTAGTCTGGTGCTGGGCGTGACGGGTGCCGCGGTCGCGGAGGTCAAGTTGCAGTTCTTTTTTCCGGTGGCGGTCGGCGGCAAGGCGGCCAATACCATCGACGAACTGACCACCGAATATGTGGCCAAGACACCCGAGGTCAGTATCGATGCGGTATATGCCGGTAGCTACCAGGACACCATCACCAAGGTGCTTACCGCGGTCAAAGGGGGCTCGCCGCCGCAGTTGTCGGTGATCCTGGCGGTGGACATGTACACACTGCTCGAAGAGGACGCCATCGTCGCGTTCGAGGATCTCATCACCAGTGACACGCAGCAGCAGTGGCTGGACGGTTTCTATGAGGCATTCATGGCCAACAGCCGCGCCGGTGGCAAGACCTACGGCGTGCCGTTCCAGCGCTCCACCCCGGTGTTGTACTGGAACAAGGATGCTTTCAAGGAAGCCGGGTTGGATCCCGAAGTGCCGCCGGCTACCTGGGACGAAATGGTGGAAATGGGCAAGAAGCTGGTCAAGCGGGACAGTGCTGGCAATGTCACCCAATGGGGTGTGCGGATTCCGTCCTCCGGGTTCCCTTACTGGCTGTTCCAGGGGCTGACCACCGCGAATGATGCGTTCCTGATGAACGATGAGGGCACAGAAGTGTATTTCGACCAGCCCCGGGTCATCGAGGCGCTACAGTTTCTGGTCGATTTGAGCATGAAATATGAGGTGATGGCGCCGGGTATCATCGAGTGGGGCACCACGCCCAAGGCGTTTTTCGAACGCAACACAGCGATGATGTGGACTACTACCGGCAATCTCACCAACGTTCGCAGCAATGCTCCGTTCGACTTTGGTGTTGCCATGCTACCCGCGAATCTGCGCCGTGGTGCGCCCACCGGCGGGGGTAACTTCTATATTTTCAAAGACTCCAGCGACGAGCAGAAGAAGGCTTCACTTGATTTTATCGAGTGGATCACCGCACCAGAACAAGCTGCACGCTGGACCATTGCCACCGGCTATGTGGCGCCGCGCCCGGACGCATGGGAAACGCCGGCCATGAAGGCCTATGTGGCGGATTTCCCGCCCGCTCTGGTAGCGCGGAATCAGCTTGAGTTCGCCACCGCGGAGTTATCGACTTATCAAAACCAGCGCGTTACGACAGCGTTCAACGATGGTCTGGAAGCCGCCATCGTTGGCAAGGCCTCACCGCAGGAGGCTATGCAAACAGCCCAGCAGAAAGCGGATAAAATACTGAAACCATACCGCTGATCGGGTCCGTTCGGATCGGGCCGGCGTGCTCCGCCGGCCCGGTCGATTGAGCTTCCGTCCTACATGCACAAGCACCGCACTACCATCTATGCCTGGCTGCTGTTGCTGCCGGCTCTGCTGTTGTTGTTCGCCTTTACCCACTACCCGGCGGTGACCACCTTCTGGCAGAGCTTTTTCTCTACCCCCCGGGGCCGGAGACCCTCCGCTTTCGTGGGTCTGGAAAACTATCGCACCCTGCTCGACGACGACGTCTTCTGGCAGGTGCTGTGGAACAACTTCTGGTATGCGCTGGGTACGATCCCGGTCTCGGTCGGACTGGCGATCGCCATGGCCCTGTGGGTCAATGGCAAGCTCAAAGGCCGGGCATTCCTGCGCATGTCTTTTTTTGCCCCGACCGTGCTGCCGATGATCGCGGTCGCCAATATCTGGATGTTTTTCTATACGCCTGGTTTTGGCCTCATCGACCAGCTCAGAGGGCTGTTGGGACTGCCCAGCCACAACTGGCTCGGTGACCCGGACACCGTGCTGCCGGCGTTGATGGTGGTCACCATCTGGAAGGAGTCGGGTTTTTTCATGATCTTCTATCTGGCCGCCCTACAGTCGATACCACCGCCGCTCATGGAGGCCGCCGCGCTGGAAGGGGCGGGACGCTGGTATTTCTTCCGCCGTGTCACTTTTCCGCTGCTGATGCCCACTACCTTGTTCGTACTCATCAACGCCGTCATCAACTCGTTCCGGCTGGTGGATCATATCTTCGTGATGACCGAAGGGGGGCCCGACAACGCCAGTTCGCTGCTGCTGTATTACATCTACGAAAATGCTTTCAAGTACTGGGACACCAGCTACGGGGCAACGCTCACCGTGGTGTTGCTGGGACTGCTGGTGGTGTTCGCATTGGGTCAGTTCTTCTATTTTGACCGCAAGGTGCATTACCAGTGAACAGCCCGTTCCACAGCAACATCGCCGACCGGGTGCTGAACACAGTCGGTGCCTGGCTGCTGGGGCTGATCTGGTTCCTGCCGCTGGCCTATGCATTCTGGAGTGCGTTCCACCCGTCCGCCTATGCAGTGCGTTTCGACCTGCTGGCACCGTTGACCCTGGAGAACTTTGTCAAAGCCTGGAACGAAGCACCTTTCGCACGCTACTTTTTCAATACTTTCGTGCTGGTCACCATGATCCTGGCGGCGCAACTGGTGCTGTGCACGCTGGCGGCATTTGCATTCGCCCGTCTGGAATTTTTTGGCCGTGACGTACTGTTTGCGCTGGTACTCGTGCAGTTGATGGTGATGCCGGACATCCTCATCGTCGAGAACTATCGCACCATGAATTTCCTGGGGTTGCTGGACACCATCACTGCCATCGGGCTGCCCTACATGGCGTCGGGATTCGGAATCTTTCTGCTGCGCCAGACCTTCAAGACGGTACCCAGAGAACTCGACGAGGCAGCACGGGTGGAAGGCGCTGGTTTCCTGCAGGTGCTGTGGAAAGTCTACGTACCCCTGGCCAAGCCGGTCTACGTGGCCTTCGGACTGGTGTCGGTCAGCTATCACTGGAACAACTTCCTGTGGCCGTTGATCGTCACCAATTCGGTGGAGACCCGGCCCCTGACTGTCGGGCTCAGCATATTCTCATCCACCGATCAGGGCGTGGACTGGTCGGTGATCACCGCGGCCACGCTGATGACCTCCGGTCCCTTGCTGGTCGCTTTCCTGCTGTTCCAGCGTCAGTTCGTACAGTCGTTCATGCGTGCCGGCATCAAGTGACGCAGCTGCGATCACAACGGTTCATGGCGCCGCATTCGCCGTGCGGGCAGTGCTGAAAATTGGTCTTGTGGATTACTCTGTCAAGCGGCTTGCAAATTGTTGGCGAAGTCCTTATTATGCGCGTCGCCGGTGCGG
>CBDVAK010000219.1:0-6115 GCA_965371945.1 uncultured Candidatus Competibacteraceae bacterium | reverse complement strand
AGCTTTCGACGTATTTCCGCAGGGAGGACGAGCTGGGATTTAGAGCTGAGTGTTGCCGTAGGCATGAGCTTGCACCAAATGCTTTACTAGTTGGTAAAGCGTATATTTTTTGCTTCAACAAATCAAAACTCCTGTGCGCGGCGAGTTCGTAGTTCTGATAGCAGCATGAATTTCGGTGTTGTGTTCCACAGCGAACCATAGGCTTCGGCGCACACGCCGGCGATGATGCTGGCAGCAGCACCGCGGGCAGCCAAACCTCCCCACCGAAGCTCTTGATATACTCAACCTCTGACCACACCTGTGGTCCGTTCTTGTGTCAGGTACGATTCAGGTACGCACCCATGCACGCACCAACTGTACAGATCTCAGCAGGTTACATTTAGGGTGCCACAACTCTCTGATTCCGTTACTGTACCCGGTTCGCTTACCGAGTAGAATTCCAGCGGATGCAGTACAAGGACTATTACAAAATCCTCGGCGTCGCTCGTACCGCCCCGGCTGATGAAATCAAACGCGCCTATCGAAAGCAGGCGCGGCGCTATCATCCGGATGTCAGCAAAGAAACCGCGGCCGAGGAACGTTTCAAGGAAGTGCAGGAAGCTTATGAGGTGCTGAAGGACTCGCAGCGCCGCGCTGCCTACGATCAACTCGGTAGCAACTGGCGCCAGGGGCAGGAATTTCGCCCACCGCCGGACTGGCGAAGTGGGTTCGATTTTCACGGTGGTGGCCGGGGAGGATCCTCCCGTCATTTCAGCGATTTCTTCGACCAGATGTTCGGAGGCACGCAAGGATTCGACTTTGCGCGTCGCGGTGCGGCCGGGAGAGGCCGCACCCGGAAGCCGCAGGAACACACCCTGGAAATCAGCCTGGAGGAAAGTTGCAAAGGCAGCACCCGCACCCTGCGCATGCAAACCGGCCCTGGCGACGGGATGCGCACGCTCAACGTGCGCATCCCGGCCGGTGTCGTCGATGGCCAGAAGATCCGCCTCGCCGGTCAGGGTGCGAGGCACACACCCGCCGGCCCCCCGAGCGATCTGTACCTGGTGATCAGGATCCAGCCCCACCCCTTGTTTCGGCTGCACGACAAGGACGTGAGCGTCGACTTGCCGCTGGCTCCCTGGGAGGCGGCACTGGGCGCCACGGTCGAAGTGCCCACCCCGACCGGCAGGATCAATCTGAACATTCCCGGCGGCAGCCAGGCCGGCAGACGCCTGCGCTTGCGAGGCCGCGGATTGCCAGGCGACCCTCCGGGCGACTTTTACGTCGAATTGCAGATCGTCAATCCACCACACGACAACCCCGCCGCCAAGGCACTGTTTCAAAGGATGGCACGTGACCTCGATTTCAATCCACGTGCACAACTTGATCGTCACTAAGCCGTTGCGACGGCGCATCGGCACATTGTTGCTGATGTTGACGGTCGGGCTGACCGGGCTGCTCCCCGGCATGGCGAGCGCGGTGCTGCCCGCCAGCATTGCCGGACACCCGGTGCCGACGCTGGCCGACATGCTCGAAACAGTGACTCCCGCCGTGGTCAGCATCAAGACCGAGGAGGAAGTGGATGTCAGGAAGCACCCGCTCTATCAGGATCCCATATTCCGCTATTTCTTCGATCTGCCCGAGCAACCCGACAGTACCCCCCAGAGCCTGGGCTCAGGGGTGGTCGTGGATGCCAAACGGGGCTACGTGATCACCAATAGTCATGTCATCGCCGATGCCGACCGCATCGCGGTGACGCTGCATGACGGGCGCACGCTGGAAGCTGAGGTGATGGGATCGGATCCGGAAACCGACGTTGCGGTGCTGAAGATCAAACCGGACCGACTGGTGGCGCTGCCGATCGCGGATTCCAGCACTTTGCGGGTGGGTGACTTCGTGGTTGCGATCGGCAACCCGTTCGGGCTGCGCACGACCGTCACCTCAGGCATCGTCAGTGCGCTGGGTCGCACGGGTCTGGGCATCGAGGGATATGAGGATTTCATACAGACCGACGCCTCCATCAACCCCGGCAATTCGGGTGGCGCACTGGTGAACCTGAAAGGTGAACTGATCGGCATCAATACGGCGATACTGGCGCCTGGCGAGGGAAACGTCGGTATCGGTTTCGCGATTCCGAGCAATATGGTGATGAGCCTCAAGCGGCAGCTGATCAAGTTTGGCAAGGTGCAGCGGGGCCGTCTTGGGGTTACCGCGCAGGATCTGACGCCGGACCTCGCGAACGCGTTCGGGATTCGTGGCAACCGCGGCGCAGTGATCGTCAAGGTGCAGCCCGATTCAGCGGCGGCGCGGGCAGGTCTGCGCACCGGCGACGTGGTGCTGGAGGTAAACGACAAACCGGTGCGTAACTCCTCCGATCTGCGCAATGTGGTCGGGTTGTTGCGGGTCGGCGATAGGCTGACCATGAAAATTCGTCGCAAGAACCTGACCCGTACCATCACTGCTACGGTGGGCAAGGCTGCGCCAACCAGTATCGACGGCGCAACACTGCACGGACGCCTGCAAGGCGCGACATTTACCGACATCGCTCCCAATCACCCGCTACGTAGTCGCGTCGATGGTGTCATGGTGAATGAACTGGTGCGTGACAGCGCCGCCGCCGGGGCGGGGCTCCGGGTCGGCGACATCGTGGTCGGCGTCAACCGCAAACCACTACGCGGCCTGGATGATTTTCAGCAACTCATTCGCGCTACCGGCCCCCCCATAGCGCTGAACATCCAGCGTGGGCATGCCAGCCTGCTGTTGGTACTGAAGTAGCCACAGCGGCGACAAGGCGGACCTCAATCTATGCAAATGGCGAGCTTGATCGCGGTTCTGTTGTTCGGCCTCGATCTGGCCATCCGGGTCGGCTTGTCGGTCCGCGTCATTATGCGCAGGCTGCCGGTTGGAACCTCGTTGGCCTGGTTGGGCGTCATCCTGATTTTTCCTTTCGCCGGCGCGCTGATCTATCTGCTGATAGGCGAGCAGCGTCTCGGCAACAAGCGCGCAGCAAGGGCGGCTCTGATCCACCAGCCCTATCAGCAGTGGTTGAGCGGATTGCGCCGCCGGCGCCGGATCGAGTGGTCGGCATTGGGCGCCGAATGCGAGCCAATGGCCAAGCTTACCGAATCCTGCGTCGGCATCCCGGCCCTGGCCGGTAACCACATCGAACTGATCACCGATACCGACGCGGTGTTCGAGGCGCTGATCAAAGACATCGAGGCCGCCCACAGCAGTTGTCATCTGGAATTCTACATCTGGAACCCCGGGGGCAAGAGTGATCGGGTGGCAGACGCAGTGATCGCGGCGGCAGCACGCGGGGTGCACTGCAGAGTGCTGCTTGACGCGGTCGGCAGCGCGGATTTCTTTCGCAGCCCCGAGCCAAAACGACTACAGGCTGCGGGCGTGGAAGTACACGAAGCGCTGCCGGTGGGTTTGCTGCGCATGCTGGCAGTGCGCTCGGATCTGCGCCTGCATCGCAAGATCGTGGTCATCGACGGCGAAATCGCCTACACCGGCAGCCTCAACCTGGTCGATCCGCGCTACTTCAAACAGCATGCGGGCTTCGGACAATGGATCGATGCCA
Organism: uncultured Candidatus Competibacteraceae bacterium; assembly: GCA_965371945.1. Classification (GTDB taxonomy): domain Bacteria; phylum Pseudomonadota; class Gammaproteobacteria; order Competibacterales; family JAHEDQ01; genus CBDVAK01. The sequence continues at coordinate 2,553 of CBDVAK010000219.1, read as the reverse complement.
TGGTCAGGCTGAAAGGCCCGAGCGTGGAGCCACTCGCCATCACCTTTATCGAGGACTGGGAACTGGAGTGTGGTCAGGGTCTGGAGCGGCTGGCTGCCACTACCAACACCGCCCCTCAGCCCGAAGCAGGTGAGTCCGTTTCACAGGTGATTCCTTCGGGCCCGGCGGTGCGCGGAGACACCATTCCGCAGGTTCTGTTGATGGCGATCTATGCGGCCAGGCATGAACTGATCATGACCACGCCCTATTTCGTACCCGACGAGTCACTACTCACGGCACTCATATCGGCCACCCGTCGCGGAGTCGAAGTGACCATCATCGTACCGCAACGGGTGGACTCGCTGCTGGTGCGTCTTGCCAGTCAGGCCAGCAGCGGCGAACTTACCAACGCCGGCATTCGGATACTGCTGTTCAAGGGCGGGCTGTTGCACACCAAATCGGTCACCGTGGACGGCGAGTTCGCGTTGTTCGGTTCGCTCAATCTTGATCCGCGCAGCCTGCACCTCAATTTCGAAATCACCCTGGCCATCTACGATCGTAGCTTTACTGCCGAACTCAGATCACTGCAACACCACTATCGTGAACAATCAGTTGCCGTCGACCCGCGGGCGTGGGAAAAGCGCTCGCCACTGAGTCGTTTGACGCGCAACGTGGCTCGTCTGCTCGGACCCGTGCTCTGAGGCGATTTCTGTCAACAAAGTTACCGGCGTGAATCATCCCCCCAGTGGCACGTCAGCCACCCACACATAGCCATCGGGATCCACCAGAAAGACTTCCCTCAGGCCGTGGGGCATATCGGCCGCTGCGGACAACACCACATAGTCGTGGCTGCGGGCCGCAGCTTCAGCACGATCCGGATCACAGCCGTGCAAACGCAACTCGACACCACCACCGCGCGCCGACAATCCCCGAACTGCCGCCAACATGGGATGCGCTTCGTAGGTGTGGTCGGCGTGAAGCATCCATTCGGCGCCATAGCCGCGCATGACCGCGAAATCAGGATCCTGATAGACCGTGTCGGCCACCAGTACGTGGCGCTGAAACGCCACCGCCACATCGATATCCCGAACCAACAGATTCACCGTCAACCCGGTCAGCGAGCGGCCGTAGTCATCCGCACTCATCCACGGCTCAGCCGTGCGCTCTTTCACCTTCGCATCCTCCCGCCCCGAACCCTGGAACACATGGCCGCAACAACCCCAAGGGGCCTCTACAGGTCCCCCAACTCTCCAGCATAGGCAAACAATGCGGGAACATCACCGGTGTGCCAGAACAAAACGGTTTCCCGCGCCTGAAACTGACCGCCGCGGATCATTGCGATCAACGCACCCAGGGCACGACCAGTGTAGACCGGCCCCACCAACAGCCCCTGGTGACGGGCTGCCAGGGTGATCGCTTCACGCTCCAGGGCGCCCAGGACACCGTAGCCACCACCGAGGAAATCATAGCTGAGATGGAAATCGGCGGGTTCGAGTCGCGCGTCCACCCCCAGCAGGGCCGCGCACTGATTGGCAATTTCAGCCAGGCGCCGGGGGTACAGGCCACCGGCCTTGTGCTGATCGATGCTGATGCCGAGAATTCGGCCTTGAAACCCGGTCAACGCCGCCCCCAGTACCAGCCCGGCCTGGGTACCACCTGAACTGCTGGCCAACACGATATGGTCCACCTGCTGACCGGCGTCACGTAACTGGTCGCTCAGTTCACGCATGGCCAGCACGTAGCCCACCGCACCGAGCCCGTTGGAACCACCGACCGGGATCACGTAAGGCCTGCGGCCCCGTGCCGACAGCTCCGCGGCCAGTGCCTGCATCTGTGCATCCCGGTCGTCGGGCTGACACCAGTGCACCCGGGCTCCCAACAGCTGATCCAGCAGCAGGTTGCCGTTGCCGGTGGAATCCGGCGGCGTGGCGCCGAGTACCAATTGACAACCCAGGCCATGCATCGCTGCCGCCGCTGCCGTCAGGCGACAGTGGTTGGACTGTATGCCACCCGCGGTAATGAGGGTGTCCGCACCCCGGGCCAGGGCGTCGCCAAGCAGATACTCGAGCTTGCGGGTCTTGTTGCCACCCAGCGCCAGGGTGCCGGTATCATCGCGTTTGACCAGCAGGGTCGGCCCGCCGAGATATTTCGACAACCCAGTCATGCTCTGGACGGGCGTGGCGGATCCAGTCAAATCGACCCGTGGCAAGTCGTTCATTGGCAGCCCTCAGGGAGCCTCTGATCTATTCGTGAACTCGCATCTTGAGGCCAAAATAACCGGCTTCTACGTTGCAAACCTTCCCAATAGCGAGCTATTGCGTGCGTTTTGCGCCTTGAATCCGGCCATTTTCTTCCACAATCTGCTTCGTCCAGAATAAATCAGAGGCTCCTTTACGTGTAAACTCTGCGGCCCTGACAACCTGCTACCGTCAGGGTATCTGTATAAACGCCCGTATCGGTGCCAGACACCGGAGGTGTCATGAGATTACTGCAAACGTCAATCGTGCTCGCCGCTGTCGTATTTGCGACGGCCGGCTGCTCCGGTGTATCGCTGGGCTGGGATCAGTACAACCC
>CBDVAK010000218.1:0-6115 GCA_965371945.1 uncultured Candidatus Competibacteraceae bacterium | reverse complement strand
CCGCGCCACGATCGCGGCGGCGAATTGCGATGTGGAGGCCGTGCCACCCATGTCGCGGGTGCGGATCGAGTCCACCTGTATGGTGTGCTCTATGGCCTGACGCAAACGCGTACCGGCCTGCTGGTGATCGACGTGATCGAGCATCATTGCCGCCGCCAGCATGACCGCCACGGGGTTGGCGATACCCTGGCCGGCGATGTCGGGGGCGGAACCGTGTACCGCTTCGAAGATGGCCGCGTCCTTGCCGATGTTGGCGCCGGGCGCCAGTCCCAGCCCACCCACCAGACCGGCGATCTCGTCGGACAGGATGTCGCCAAACAGGTTGGTGGTGAGGATGACGTCGAACTGATAGGGATCCAGCACCAGTTGCATGGCACAGGCGTCGATGATGCGGTCTTCCAAGAAGATTCGGTCACCATAGTCCTTGCCGACTTCGCGCACCGTGTCGAGAAACAGCCCGGTCAATGCCTTGAGGATGTTGGCTTTGTGGACGACCGTAATCTTTTTGCGGCCATGGGCGATCGAGTACTCGAACGCAAACCGGGCGATGCGGCGGCAGCCCTCGCGAGTGATGATGCCGGAGGAGATGGCCACAGCTTCGGGATCACCGCCCAAGGCGATGGTGTGCTCGAAACCGACGTAGAACCCCTCTGTGTTTTCGCGGATCAGCACCAGGTCGATGTCTTCGTAACGGCCGCCGGGTACGATGGTGTGCGCCGGGCGCACATTTGCGTAGAGTTGAAACTCATTCCTCAGCGCTACGTTGACCGACCGGTAGCCGCCGCCCACGGGTGTGGTCAACGGACCTTTGAGCGCCAGGCGGGTGCGGCGGATGCTGTCCAGGGTTTCCTCGGGCAACGGGTCTCCACCGCTGTCCACCGCGGCCATGCCCGCACTTCGGGTTTCCCACTGGAAGGGCGCCTCTACCGCCTCCAGCACCTGTAGGGTGGCATCCACGATTTCCGGTCCGATGCCATCTCCGGGGATGAGTGTGGCGGGTATGTGCTGGCTCATGGCTGCCTTTGCAGTGGGGCGGTGTTGAATAGCTGCGTACACGTTAGCGCTTCGTTGCAGTGCTCGTAAAGATTGTTTCAGTTGCGTTGGCGCGGTCGCCACAGTCGCCACAAACCCCACAGCCCGAGCAGCGGGCCGGGCAGCAGCAGCCAACTCACCTGTTGTTGCAGTAGCGGCCACAAGGCCGTGGTCAACTGGATCGATCCGACCGTAATCAGGAACCCGATGCTGTTCATGATTGCCAGCGCGCTGCCGATCTGGTGACGCGGGCAGGTAGTTGCTGCCAGAGCCGAAAACTGTGGCGAGTCGGCCACCACGGCGAGACCCCACAACAGCAACAGCAGCAGTTGCAGCCAGCCCGGCGCGAACTTCGCGAACGGGTAGAGCAGACAAATCAACCCGGAACTCAGCAGGGCCACCGCAGCCACCCGGGCGCTGCCATAGTGGTGGCTCCAGCGACCCCCCAGCACGCAACCCAGCGCGCCGATGCCGATGACCGCGAACGACAGCATCGCCACACCGGTACCATCGGCACCGGTATCCGCTGCCAGGATCAGTAGCGGCACCAGCGTCCAGAAAGCATACAGTTCCCACATATGGCCGAAATAGCCAAACACCGCGGCCCGGAACTCCGGCACCTTGAATGCTTCCAGCACCGTGCCCCAGCGTCGCTTTCCCGGCGGTTGATGGTTGGCATCCGGTCCGTCTCCCAGCAGCAGTATGGCAATGCCTCCCGCCAACGCCAGCGCGGACGAGGTCAGCGCCACCAGGCGCCAGTCCCAACTGCTGCCGATCCCGCGCACCAGGTGCGGCAGCGCGGTGCCGACCGTCAGCATGCCGACCAGCCAGCCCAGCGCGGAGCCGGTCTTGTCCGGTGCCCAACCGACCACCAGCTTCATGCCCAGCGGGTAGATGCCGGCCAGTGCCACACCGGTCACAAAGCGGTACAGTAGGGCTTGATCGACACCCTCCGCCAGCCATGCAAAGCCGGCGTTGCCCAATGCCCCCAGCAGTGCGGAAACGGCGAATATGCGGCTGGCCTGAAAACGATCGGCGAGACCCGACAGTGCGATTGCCAGGGTTCCGGTGATAAAGCCGAGTTGCACTGCGCTGGTCAGGTCGCCAAGCTGCTGCGTGCTCAGATCCCAGGCCAGCGCCAGATCTGCCGCGGCGCTGTTGGCGCTGAACCACAGCGAGGTGCCGAACAGTTCGGCCACCACGATGAGCATCAGCGGCAGGTTCATGGCAGTGGTTCAGCCGCGGGCGGCCGACTCGGCCAGGCGGAGTCTGGTCTGCGCTTCGTAACCCTCGATCAGGGTGAACTTGACGACCGGCATGTTGCGGACTCCTCCCCGGTGCCAAGCTGAACATGATCTCTGGACAGGCCTGGTTTATAAGCTATATTGTTATACCAATATAACAACTGTGATCGACATCCGGGATCACGACGATCATGAGGGGAGAAGTATTGCACGACTCCGCGGTGGCAGATCCTGATGCGGACGGCGCGCGCGGCGAAGCAGGCCTTGCGCTTGCCAAGTCCCTGCGCACCCCGCTCTATCATCAGATCTACCTGATCCTGCGCCAGCAGATCGTCGATCATATCTATGGCTTCGACCAGCGCATTCCCAGCGAGCAGGAACTTGGGCGACGCTACGAAGTGTCGCGAATCACCGCCAGACGCGCGGTACAGGAACTGGCCGCCGAAGGCTATGTGATTCGCCAGCGCGGCCGTGGCACGCGGGTTCGCTATCGGGGGCCGGCCACCCAGGTGCGCTCCTCGGTTGAGGGTCTGTTCGAGGACCTGTTGGCCATGGGGCTGGAGACCGAGGTCGAGTTGCTCGAGTTCGCCTATATTCCGGCCAGCGCCGAAGTGGCCGTGGCACTGGATTGTCCGCCGGGACGGATGATGCAAAGGGCGGTCAGGGTTCGGCACCTGGACTCGCGCCCGTTCTCGCATCTGACCACCTGGGTTCCAGAGCAGATCGGTCGCAAGTTCGAAGCGGGGGATCTGCAGCGCCAGCCACTGCTGGTTTTGCTGGAACGTTCCGGAGTGCTGGTGGACAGCGCCACCCAGACTATTTCGGCGGCGCTGGCCGATGCCGGCATGGCGTCCCGGCTCGAAGTCAGTGTCGGCAGTGCCTTGCTGAAGATCTCCCGGGTGGTGCGGGCGCGTGGCGGGCGGCCGGTGGAGTACATCACCGGCTTGTATCGACCCGATCGTTATCAATATCAAATGGTCCTTTCGCGGGTACGTGACAAGGGCCACAACATCTGGTCGACGGGCGGGGCGCCCACTCGGCCGGAATCATCGTAACCGCAGGAGACGGAGGAGCAGATGATGTCCGAGCACAAATCGAACAGGGGTGTGAGTCGACGAACGGTACTCAAGGCGTCCGCGCTCGGGGTGGCGGCCGTGGCGACCGGGGGGCTGGGATTGCCGCGCATGAGTCGCGCTGCCGAGGCCGTGAAAATCGGCTTGATCCACCCGGTCACCGGCTTCTTGTCCTACTCGGGCAACCAGTGTCGAGCTGGCGCCATGATCGCGGTGGAAGAGATCAATGAGGCAGGCGGGATCAAATCGCTGGGTGGGGCGATGCTGGAACCGTTGCTGGCCGATGCGCAATCCAAACCGGAAGTGGGCGCGGCCGAGGTCGAAAAACTCAACGAGCAGGGGGTCGCCGCCATCGTCGGTGCCTATGCCAGTTCGATCTGCCTGGCCACCACCCAGGCGGCGGCCAAACACGGTATCCCGCACCTGGTCGACGTCGGTGTCTCCGACAAGATCGTCACGCGCGGTTTGAGCAACGTGTTTCGATTCGGCCCCGGCTACGGCACCATTGCCCGCACTGCGGTGGACAATCTGGCCACTATCAACGACGCTGCCGGTAAACCCGCCAAGACGGTGATGATCATTCATGAGGAGTCGCTGTTTGGTACCGGCACCGCGGGCTTGCTGCAAAAGGAATTGCCCGCCAAGGGCTTCGAGGTCCTGGAGGTGATCAAACACGCCAACCCAACCCGTGATTTCACCAATATCGTACTCAAGATCAAGAGTGCCAAACCCGATCTGGTGATCCCGGCCAACTATTTCAACGAGTATGTATTGCTGGCCCGCACCATGCGCCAGCAGCGGGTACAGCCCAAAGGCATCTATTCGGTACTCGGCGGTGCGGCCTCATCGTTCAAGTTCGTCAAGGAATTTCCCGAGGCGGCCCAGTACATCATGGATTGCAACCACTGGTACGACCCCAACAAGCCGGCCGCGCTGGAATTGCGCAAGAAGGTCGAGGACAAGGGTCTGTTTTTCACCTATGAGGTATTCCTCGATCATCAGGCCGTGCATCTGCTGGCAGCGGCCATCGAGCAGGCCGGATCGGCGGATCGTGACAAGATCATCGCGGCACTGGCTGCCAGCCAGTGGGATGGTTTCATCATGCCCTACGGGCCGACCAAATTCGTCGACGGCCAGAACCAGGGTGCGCGACCCGTCAACACCCAGGTGCTCGACGGTGATATCGAGGTCATCTATCCGCAGGAGTATGCCTCGGCCAAGCCGGTGTTTCCGATGCCGACCTGATCGAGTGTATGGGCCCGGGTCCGTGCTGATGGACCCGGGCAGTTTCTACCGCTAACTGGAACACCTGGCCGGTGGACATGTTCGATCCCTACATACTGCTGCCCTCGCTGCTCAACGGTTTGACCACCGGTGCGCTCTACGCCCTGGTGGCGCTGGGCTTGACTCTGATCTATGGGGTCTTGCACATCATCAACTTCGCCCACGGCAGCCTGTTGATGCTGGCGCTCTACCTCGTCTATTTTCTCAACCGCTGGTGGCAGCTCGATCCCTACCTGGCCATCCCGGTGGTGGTTCCGGTGATGTTTGCGGTGGGCTATGCGCTGCAGCGCTGGGTGATCGGGCGGGCCAGCCACGGCCGTGACGAGAATGTCCTGCTGGTGACGCTCGGGCTGGCGGTGGTCATCGAGAATCTGGCGCAAATCCTGTTTCAAGCGGATACCCGCACCATCGAGACACCCTATACTTTTGAAGTGGTGGAACTGGGTTTCGTGTTTCTGCCGGTTGCCAAGGTGGTGGCACTGGGTGGCGCCATCGTCACGGCCGCGTTGCTGTGGCTGTTGATGACCCGCACCGATCTCGGCAAGGCGATCCGCGCGGTGGCGAAGGAACGCCAGGGCGCGCGGTTGGTCGGAATCGATGTCGATCACGTGTTCGCGATGAGTTTCGGGATCGGTGTTGCCTGTCTGGGTGTTGCCGCCAGTCTGCTGTTGCCGACCTATTACGTCAGTCCCCAGGTAGGTCACGGTTTCGTGCTGATTGCTTTTACCATTGTCGTGCTGGGTGGCATGGGCAGCTTTTTCGGCGCCCTGATCGGTGGCCTGATCATCGGCGTGGTGGAGAGTCTGGGTGGACTGTTACTGGGCGAGAGCCTGGGGCAGATCGGCATTTTCGCGATCTTCATCGCCATCCTGCTGTTTCGCCCCACCGGTCTGTTCGGACACCGCGTGTGACGCGCGGCAAGCTAGGCTCCGCGGCTGGCATCATCGGCTTGTTGTTGGTGCTGGCGGGTGTGCCATGGTGGCTGGATTCGGAGTTCTGGCTCAACTTTCTGATCATGGTGCTGTATGCCGCGGTGCTGGGGCAGTCCTGGAACCTGCTCGGTGGCTACGGCGGTCAGTTCTCATTCGGTCATGCGGCATTTTTCGGCACCGGCGCCTATGCGGTGGCGATTCTGCAGGTGCAGCTCGCGGTCAACCCCTGGCTTGCTTTCGCCATCGGTATCGGTGCCGGTGCCTTGATAGCGGCCACGATCGGCTATCTGGTATTCCGCTACGGCCTGCGCGGTTCCTATTTCGCATTGGTCACCCTGGCCTTTGCCGAAGTCCTGCGCATACTCGCCAATTCCGTGCCTTTCACCGGCGCGGGTGTCGGCGTGCTGATTCCCTTGCAGCGCTCGGCGGCCAACTTCCAGTTCCCCGATCGGGCCGGTTTCTACTATGTGGTGCTGGCGCTGTGCGCGGTATCGTTGTGGCTGGCCTGGTGGCTGGAGCACTCCCGGTTCGGGGCCTGGCTGACCGCGGT
>CBDVAK010000217.1:0-6121 GCA_965371945.1 uncultured Candidatus Competibacteraceae bacterium | reverse complement strand
CCGCAGGGGCAACGGCGGGACAGACCAACGGATCTGCCCCGCCTCATGTCACTTGAGCTGATCCACCCAACTGGCATCTTCCAACCAGCGCAGCTTGAGCAGTTCGATGATACCGCTGCCTTCCATGGAGTTGATGAAGTTCTCCATCCAGTTCACCATCAGCGGATCGTTTGCCGGCAGAGCGATCCCCAACGGCTCATAGCTGAGCAGCGAGAAGGCGGACACCAAACCCTGATCCGGATAGCGCAGCAGCGATACAGCACACAACGGATAATCGGCAACCAGCGCGTCAACGCTGCCGTCAAGCACCATCTTGACACCGGCATCGTAGTCCTGGACCGTGGTCAACTTGGCCTCAGGCGCACCCATTTCAACCATTTCCTGGCTGGTCGAACCTGCCAGCGCCGCCAGTCGCGTGTCGGGACTGTTGATTTCGGCGGTATCTTTGGCGCCGGCAATAGTCTCTTTCTTGCTAAGCAGACACTTGCCGGAAATCAGATAGGGTCCTGCAAAGGCATAGTTCAGATTACGCTTCGGGGTGATGGTCATCCCCGACATCACCATGTCGACCTTGCCGGCATCCAGCGCCGCCAGCAATTCGCCAAACGGCATGGTCTTGATATTGGCCTTGACGCCCATGGCATCCGCCATCATTTCGGCCATATCGACTTCCATGCCGATCACCCTGCCATCTTTGGTGGTCATATTAAGTGGCGGCATGTTGCCGGCCATACCCACCACCAACTCACCGCTTGCGACGACGCGCTGCAGCGTGCCCGTATTCTGTTCGGCGGCTACCAACTGGCTGCTGGACGCACAGGCCGTAATCACGATCACCGCCGCGCCGAGCAGCAATGATCGCATGGAGTTCCCTATGGAGTTCCACTTCATGAAGAAAACCTCTCTCTGGTTGGAAATCGAATGGCTATCGGAAAACGCAGACGCCGCGCCAGGTAGCGTCGCGCGAGCGCAGGGAGCATACATGGTCGGGGTACGTCAGACCAGACAATGTGTCGGTTTCGCGCCGCCGGCGATGTTATGCTTCGCCACCTTTGGGCCATGACCCCACAACCCGCTCATGCCACTGATCACACTCAAGGACGTCAGCGTCTCATTTGGTGCAGAGCCGGTGCTGGATCACGCCGATTTCTCACTTGCCCGGGGTGAACGAATCTGCCTGCTGGGCCGCAATGGCGCCGGTAAATCGACGCTGATGAAACTGATCAACCGCGAATTGGTTGCCGACAGCGGGGAGATCTCCAGAAAACGGGGGCTGGTGATCGGGCGGCTCGATCAGGAAGTCGAAAGCTCACTGTCAGGTTGCGTCCATGACGTGGTTGCGGACGGTGTCGACCAGCTTGGCGATCTGCTCAAAGAGTATCAGCACCTGTCCCGGCAACTGGAAACCGGCGACAGCCCGCGTGACATGGCTGCGCTGGCCGACGTACAGCACCGGCTTGAAGCCGCCGGCGGCTGGCATTTGCAGGCACGGGTACAGACCGTGCTGTCGCGTCTGGAACTGACCGGTGAACAACCCTTCGCCACTCTCTCCGGGGGGCGCAAGCGCCGCGTGCTGCTGGCCCGGGCGCTGGTGGCACAACCGGAACTGTTGCTGCTAGACGAGCCCACCAACCATCTGGATCTGGATTCGATACTGTGGCTGGAGGATTTCCTGCTCGACTACCCGGGGACTTTGCTGTTCGTCACCCACGATCGTGCCTTCCTGCGCCGGCTCGCAACCCGCATCGTCGAGCTTGACCGCGGGCGTTTGCGAAGCTGGCCCGGGGACTACGACCAGTGGCTGCAAAGACGCGAACAGGCACTGGCGTCGGAAGTAACCGAGAACGCGCGCTTCGACCGCAAGCTGGCCAACGAGGAGATCTGGAGCCGGCAGGGAATCAAGGCGCGTAGAACCCGCAACGAAGGACGGGTCAGAGCGCTTCAGGCGATGCGCGATCAGCGCAGTGCGAGACGTCAGCAGGCTGGCCGCGTCGAGGCCGGTCTGAATACCGCGGAAGCATCCGGCAGGCGCGTGATCGCAGCACACAGTATCGGCTACCGGTATGGTGACCAGGTCTTGTTCGCGGATTTCTCCTGTACGATCCTGCGCGGCGACAAAGTGGGTATCATCGGCCCCAACGGCTGCGGCAAAACCACCCTGCTACAGATCCTGTTGGGCGAACGCCCGCCACAACAAGGTCAACTGGAACTGGGTACACGTCTCCAGATCGGCTATTTCGACCAGTTTCGCAGCCACCTGGACCCCCGCAGGTCGGTACTCGACAACCTCACGGACGGCGCCAGCAGCATTACCGTCAACGGCCGCTCCCGCCATGTCATGAGCTATCTGCAGGATTTTCTGTTCGAGCCCGACAAGGCCAGGGCACCGGTGTCCACCCTGTCCGGCGGTGAACGCAACCGGCTGATGCTGGCGCGTTTGTTCGCCACCCCCACCAACCTGCTGGTTCTCGACGAACCCACCAACGACCTTGATCTCGAAACCCTGGAACTGCTCGAACAACTGTTGGTGGAGTACTCCGGCACCCTGCTGCTGGTGAGCCATGACCGCTGGTTCCTGGACAACGTCATCACCAGCAGCCTGGTGTTCGGTGAGGACGGTGGGCTGCGCGAGTACGTGGGCGGATACAGCGACTACCTCAAACAGCGTCCGACCGTGTCGAGTGCAATGCCCCGTACCCCCTGCCCTCCGGCAACGACTCGCGGGGAGCCGCGGACCCGGCAACGCCTCAGTTACCGGGAGCAACGTGAACTTGACCGGCTGCCACAGCAAATCGAGGTTCTTGAAGCCCGACAGAGCGCACTGCAGCAGCAGCTTTCCGATCCCAACCTCTACCGCCAACACAGCGAACGGGTCGCCGAACTGAAACAAGAGCTGGAAACCTCCGAACTGGTTCTGGAACAGGCATACCAACGCTGGGAGATACTCGAAGCGGGCGGCGCGAGCGATTCCTGACTGACACCGGGCGGGCGTAGCACAACACCCCACGCCGGCTGCCCGACCACGGCGAGCACCAAGATGAAAAACAGCACCATCAAAGCCGACGTCCTGTTGCTGCTGTCCGCATCGATCTGGGGGAGCGCGTTCGTGGCCCAGCGGATCGGCATGGACTATATGGGACCGATGCTGTTCAACGGGGTGCGTTTTGCGCTGGGCGCACTGGTCATATTGCCATTCGCCCTACGCGGATGGGGTGCCACGCCGACCCGGGACCGGAACCCGTGGCACATGCTGCGCGGCGGCGCCCTGGCCGGCGTCATCCTGTTCTCGGGCGCCGGTTTGCAGCAGATCGGACTGATCTGGACCACGGCGGGCAAAGCCGGCTTTATCTCCGGACTCTACGTCATCATGGTGCCGTTGCTGGGACTGGTGGTGGGTCACCGCGCCGGTCGTGGTCTGTGGTTTGGTGCGATTCTGGCAGCGATCGGGCTCTATTTTCTCAGCGTCACCGAAACACTGACGATCGAGCCCGGTGATTCGTTGATGCTCGCCAGCACTGTGTTCTGGGCGTTGCATGTGCTGGTACTGGGACACCTGGCCGGGAGGCTGCACGCGATCCGGCTGGCTTTCGTTCAATTCGTCGTCTGCGCCCTGTTGAGCCTGCTGGCCGCTGCAATCTATGAAAAGATCGAGTTGGCCATGCTGATCGATGGCTTCGTACCCATCCTGTACGGTGGCGTATTGTCGGTCGGGATCGCCTATACGGTACAGGTCCTTGCCCAGCGCGATGCAGTACCGGCACACGCCGCCATCATTCTCAGTCTGGAATCGGTATTCGCCGCTCTCGCCGGCTGGCTGGTACTCAACGAAGTCTTGACCTCGCGAGATCTGCTGGGTTGTTCGCTGATGCTGGTGGGAATGCTGGCAGCACAGGTGTTACCCATATTGGGCAGACGGCTGTCGCCGACTTGACCGGTATGCTCGCGATGGGGCTCCACCCACGTCTCGCCGGGACGCGTGTTCATGAATTGGCGGTCTCGATGGCGGCGATGGCCAAGTCATCCGCTGTGGGGTCACCGCAGCAACCGAATTGCCGGGCACAATTCATGTCGCCAACAGTGGGTCGGCGTAGGCAACTCGCTCCGACTCAGCCGGGTGCCGCGGCTTCGTTTGCGGAGATCCAGGCAATCGCCCGATCGACACGCGCCAGGGTCCGTTCCCGGCCCAGCAACTCCAGTGTCACCTCGATGGATGGTGAAATGGGTCCGCCCGCCACCGCGACACGCAGTGGCTGGGCCACTTTCCCCATTTTCAGTTCCAGTTCCGCGGTGACATCCACGACCACCTGGTGCAGAACATCACGCTGCCATACCGCAAGAATCGCCAGCGACTCGCGCAGGCGTGCCAGCACCCTGGCGGCATCCCCACGCAGATTCTTGCGTGCGGCCTTTTCGTCATAGTGCTCGAAATCACGATAGAAGTAGTGGCTCTTTTCAACCATATCCACCAGGGTGGGTGAGCGTTCCGCCTGAGCGCGGACCAGGTCTGGAAGCGCGGGCCCCTGGTCCGGGTCCAGACCGGCCTGCCCCATATGCCAGCTCAGGTGCCGGGCTACATGAACGGGATCGCTGTTCATGATGTATTGGTGGTTGAGCCACAGCAGCTTGCCGGTGTTGAAGGTCGAAGCCGCGCGGTTGACATCGTCGATGTCGAATAATTCCACCATCTGCTCCAGCGAAAAGATCTCCTGGTCACCGTGAGACCAGCCCAGGCGCACCAGGTAGTTGAGCACTGCTTCCGGCAGGAACCCCATTTGCCGATACTCCATCACGCCCATGGCGCCATGGCGTTTCGACAGACGCCGGCCATCCTCTCCCAGGATCATGGGCACATGACCATAGACCGGCAATCGGGCTCCCAGGGCCTGCAGTATGTTGATCTGTCTGGGGGTGTTGTTGACATGGTCATCACCGCGGATGACATGGGTGATGCCCATGTCCATATCGTCCACAACAACGGTAAAGTTGTAGGTAGGAGTCCCGTCGGAGCGGACGATGATGAGGTCATCCAGCTCCTGGTTGCTGATCACCACACGACCCTTGACGCGGTCTTCGATGACCACCTCCCCGTGCAAAGGGTTCTTGAAGCGAATCACCGGATCGATGCCCTCGCGTGGTTGTTCGCGGTGCCGGCAACGGCCGTCGTAACGGGGTTTGTCACCCCGCTGCATCTGTTGTTCACGCATCTCGTCCAGTTCTTCCCGGCTGCAATAGCAGCGATACGCCTTGTCTTCACGCAGCAGCCGTTCCGTGACCTCGCGGTAACGATCGAACCGCCGGGTCTGGAAGAACGGCCCCTCGTCATACTCCAGACCCAGCCAGGTCATGCCCTCGAGGATGGCGTTGACCGATGCCTCGGTGGAGCGCTGCCGATCGGTATCCTCGACCCTGAGCACGAAAACGCCGCCATGACGACGGGCCTGCAACCAGGAAAACAAGGCGGTACGGGCACCACCAATATGCAGAAAACCGGTGGGGCTGGGTGCAAAACGGGTACGAACAACACTCATAGTGATCTCAGTTTATCGACGGACGACGCGGACGGCGTTCCAGAAGGGGCGCGATTATATACCCCTCGCATACAGAATTTCGGAAAAGTGGTGGGTACTTAACCCCATCCGTGGCGGGATCGCGTTGTAGTCAGTCAGGAACACATCGCGAAGAGGAAGATCGACATGAACACGACCCCCAACTGCCGGTATCGTCCGGTGTTCACCCTGGTACTGACCGCAGGGCTGGCGCTCGCTGCCGGCTGCGGGGCGGATCAACCAGAGAATCAGGCCACAATCGATCGCACCAGGGCACCGGACCCTGCCGGAATCTCACTCCCGGCGGAGACATCACGGCAGGCTCCTCTGGATCTCCCCGCAGCCAGCGGGGAGTTGGTCGGCGAGGCCGACACGACTCTGATCAGCACCCGGCCGATCAACGCACCACCATACGCGGTCACCTCGAAATCGCGCGCCGATGCAGCCTACCCGATCATGCCAGCGCCGGCGCCAGAGGCCCAGGGGCTCTGGCCGGTCATGTCCGTGGACCGCGAAAACTATGCGCAGCTCGGCGACAACCCGACCCGGCTGGTCACAGAACAACCAGTGTCCAC
>CBDVAK010000216.1:0-6131 GCA_965371945.1 uncultured Candidatus Competibacteraceae bacterium | reverse complement strand
AGAGGAATTCGATCAGGGCATCCAGTACCGCGTCCGGGCACTCGCTCATCATCATGTGGCCGCAACCCTCAAGCCTCCGGGTACGCGAGTCCGGCAACAGCTGCTCGAGGGCTTGCGCAGCCCTGGGCCGGGTCATCATGTCCGCGGAGCCCAGAATCAGCAACACCGGACATTGAATCCCGGCCACTGCGAGCGCATCCAACTCATAGCTGTTGCAGGCATTCAAATCCCGATACAGGATGCCCGGGTCGGAGCGTTCCAGAACTCGCAGCGCAGCGCCGGTCAGCCACATGCCTGGCACCGCGTTGCCACCGAGCTGGGCACGATAGCTATGTCCCCAGACATTGACCATGTCGAAAGCCGCATGTTGATCGGCGGCAGCGGCCTCGAGTAACGGCCCGCCAACCGACATGGGCAACGCGGTGCCAAGCAAAGCGAGAGCCGAAACCCTTTGCGGATAGCGGATCGCGGTCTCCAGCGCAACCAGCGATCCCATGCTGTGCCCCACCACCGCGGCCTGTTCCGTCCCGGTGGCGCCAAGCAATCCGTTCAACCAGGCCGCCAGGTCGCCAATCTCACCAGCCGCGGTACCCCGGGAGCGGCCGTGCCCAAGCAAATCCACCGCCAGGACATTGTAGCCGTGATATCCGAAATAGCGGCTCTGCAGTATCCACGCACTATGATCAGCGCCGGCACCATGGACAAAGACGATAGTCGGCAGTTCTGCTACCAGAGCCCTGCCAGCGGTGTATACGTAGCTGCTGTCACCGTCGAATTCGATCTCCATGGTCAGACTCTTTGCGATTGCCGCAAGGCCCGATCAAGGTCCTGTTGCAGGTCGGCGGGATCCTCCAGACCAATCGACACCCTCACCAGTCCCTCGCTGATACCAGCGGCGCGCAGGGCATCGTCATCCATACGATGATGGGTGGTGCTGGCCGGGTGGATAACCAGCGACTTGGCATCTCCCACGTTGGCCAGATGTGAGAACAGCTGCAGGCTTTCGATGAATTTTCGCCCGGCATCGCGGCCTCCACTGATCCCGAAGCTGAAAACAGCACCACAGCCGCGCGGTAACAGGCGTTTCGCCAATTCGTGGTCCGGATGGTCGGCAAGCTCCGGGTAGCTGACCCATTCCACGGCGCTATGCCCGACCAGAAAAGCCACCACCGCGCGGCTGTTGTCGACATGCCGCTGCATGCGCAAAGGCAGGGTTTCAACACCTTGCAGCAGATGGAAAGCGGTAGTGGGGCTCATACAGGCACCGAAGTCCCTGAGGCCTTCCTTGCGAGCCCGCATCAGATAGGCCCCGGGACCGAATTCCTCGCTGAAATCCATGCCGTGGAACCCCTCGTATGGCTCGGTCAGAGTTTCGAACCTGCCCGATGCCTCCCAGTCGAAGCGGCCACTGTCGACCAGCAGACCGCCGATCGCCACGCCATGACCACCCAGAAACTTGGTAGCCGAATGGAAAATCAGATCGGCACCCAACTCAAAGGGACGACACAGATAAGGTGTGGTAAAGGTGGAATCGATCAGCAAGGGCAGTCCGGCGGCATGAGCAATACCGGATACCGCCGGGATATCAAGTACGTCGAGACCCGGATTACCCAGCGTTTCACCGAACAGCAGCCGGGTTTCGGGCCGGATCGCGTCGGCAAAAGCCGACGGATCGCGGGGATTCACAAAGGTGGTGTCGATGCCGAAACGTGGCAGGGTGTAGCTGAGCAGGTTATGGGAGCCGCCATACAGCGATCGCGATGCGACTATGTGCCCACCCGCCCCGGTCAGCGTGGCAATGGCCAGGTGCATGGCCGCCTGGCCACTGGCGGTGGCGATCGCGCCAACGCCACCTTCGAGCGCGGCGATACGCTCTTCCAGCACCGCGTTGGTCGGGTTGGTAATACGCGAATAGACATGTCCGGCTCGTTCCGAGTTGAACAGACTGGCCGCGTGCTCCGTATCGCGAAACACGAAAGAGGTGGTCTGATAGATGGGCGTGGCCCGGGCACCGGTGGTGGGCTCGGGGCGCTGACCCGCGTGCAGGCTCAGGGTGTCAAAAGAAACATAGTCGGGGCCGTTCATGCTCGCGCGCTGTCCGTAATCGAATGAGCCGCTACGATACACACGGCCAGGCAGGACAGGCAATCATCGCTTGCCGAATGGAAGCGGCGATTTCTGTCAACAAAGCTACCAGCGGTAGCGGGCGCCTATGGAAAGCACTGGATACTGGCCGAACCGACCGAGGTCGGAGCCCCGTTCACCGGTATCATTCTGAAAACCGGGTGCAAGCCCGCGGGCCGCAGCCTCACTTCCCGTATTTGCTCCGGCAGCATTGCCCGGGAACAGGACACCGGCATCCAGCTTCAGGTTCCAGCCCGGCTCTGAGCGCTGCACAGCGCTGTCCCAGCCCACCCCCAGATAGGGTGCGGCCTGCCATTGCTCCGAATCTGCATCAAGATTGAGGGAACCGATATACCCGTTCGCCTGCGGGTCGTAGTTGCCGTCGACATTGTCGCCTTGATAGAGCAGACCACCACTGACACGAAATCCGCTGGCAATCGGACGCCAGTCGAGAAACGCCGAGCCCCGCGCCGAATCGGGAGAAATACTGTAGCCCCGCTGATCGGCACCGATGCCCCAAGGATGCTCGAATCGTTCGAGGCCGAAACGGGCATTCCAGGATTCGGATAGCTGCAACGAAAAATTCGGTGACATCCCACTTTGGCCGACCCGGACCAGATAATCGGTATCCTGAGCCCCGGCCGGGGCGGACAGCAGCAATACAGCCAGTGCACCAAGGAACTGCGTGCTGGCGAGCGCTATGACTGGCGGACAGGAGAATTTCATCGACTGCAAGTATACTACTTTCCAGTCACGTAAACAGATCCGAATTCGCCCAGATTCCGGTCCGATGGATCGCAAACTTCCTGAACTCCAAGCGGTCACCGGTTAACGCTGAAGACACCTGTCCGGGCCCTGCTTGCGAGCCGATCAAGGCCGCCGTCACTGTGGCGCGAGTCACCTTTGCAGCATCTGTGATGCCAACACACAAAGCCTACCGTCGCGACGCGCCAGTTCATCGGGTATGGTGAAATGGTTGTGACCTTCCAGATCCAGGATTTCCAGCTCGGAATCGCTGCTGTTCCAGGCATCCTTGAGACACTCGTTCTGGCGATGATATTCGGCACTTTCCGCCGACCCCACCGCCAGCAGCAGGCGGGTACCTGCGACTGGCAAATAGTGGATCGGACTGTTGCGCCGTGCCGTTTCGCGGTCCATGGCCAAGGCCTTGTTGACGATTGTATGTCGCAGCGGTTCCAGATCGAACAGGCCGCTGAGAGAGATCCCGCTGGCAACCAGGTCCGGCGGCAGCTCGCGGCCATAGCGTCGCCAGTCGGTGGTCATCAACATCGCCACCAGATGGCCGCCCGCGGAATGACCGCTGACCTGGCAGCCTTCACGATCCAGGCGCAGGCCGGGCGCCTGCCGCCAAAGGCTTACACAAGCCTGGCGGGCGTCCTCGACAATTTGGTCCAGACCCACCGCCGGACACAAACGGTAGTTGAGCACCGCTACCGACACCCCCTCGGCCAGCAACCCTGCAGCCATGAAGCTGAACAACGACTTGTCCATGGCCTGCCAGTAACCGCCGTGGATGAACACATGCAATGGCGCCGGCAGGCAACCCGGCAAGAACAGGTCCAGGGTCTGCCGTGGCTCTTTGCCATAACGAACATCGAGCCGGTGCTCGCTCTGCTCGCGCAGTGCCCGGCTGTCCTCATCCCAGCGCTGGAAGATACCGGCATGCTCCGGAACTGCGGCGCGATTGTTGTACTGCGCGTCCAGTTCGCCAGGGGTGTATCGTTGCCAGCCATTCATATCAGGGTCTGCCATGTCTAGATTTCACCAGAAAGTATCGATCAGGAATCTTCCGTGCCGCAGCCCTTGCGGCTGGTGGCTGGTGCTGGCGTTGCTGGCGTTCTCGGGATGCAATGCGACGGAAGCCGTGCGCCAGCCCCCTTTCGAGGTCGAGACCGTGGTCAGCGGTCTTGAACACCCCTGGGGTATGGCGTTTCTGCCCAATGGCGACATTCTGGTAACCGAGCGCCCGGGCCGGTTGCGGGTGATCGGTGCGGGTCGACTGGCACCCGAACCGGTCAACGGGCTGCCCGCCATTGCCACGGGTGGTCAGGGTGGCCTGATGGACGTCGCGCTGCATCCCGACTTCGAACAGAACCGGCTGGTATATCTGTCGTTCAGCGCGAACATGCCCGGCGGCCGCGGCACCCGGGTGGCACGCGGCCGCTTCGACGGCCACAGCATTGGCGAGGTCGAAACGATCTTCAGCGCAACACCCGGTTTTGGCGGGGGCCGACACTTTGGGTCGCGATTGCTGTTCGGTGCTGATGGCTACCTCTATGTCACGCTGGGCGAGCGCGGCCACCGACCCAATGGTCAGGATCTCGGCACCCACCCCGGCTCGGTGGTCCGCATTCGCGATGACGGCGGCGTGCCCGCCGACAATCCGTTGCTGCGGCGACCAGCAGCATTGCCGGAGATATACAGCTACGGCAACCGCAACGTACAGGGTATCGCGCTACAGCCCGGCAGCGGGCGGATCTGGATGCACGAACACGGACCACAGGGTGGGGATGAACTCAATGTGCTCAAAGCGGGTGCCAACTATGGCTGGCCGGCGGTCACTTACGGGCGCAACTACGTGACCGGAACGCGGATCGGGGAAGGCACCACCAGGGCCGATGTCGAGCCTCCGATTTATTACTGGGTTCCTTCGATCGCGCCGTCCGGGATGGCGTTCTACGACGGCGACAAGTTTCCGCAGTGGCAGGGTGATCTGTTCATAGGCTCGCTCAAATTCGAACTGCTGGTGAGACTGCAACTGGACGACACGGGCGTCAGCAGCGAGCAGCGTCTGCTGGAAGGCGAATACGGCAGGATTCGCGATGTGCGCAGCGGCCCCGATGGCTATCTCTACCTGCTTACCGACGAGCGCAACGGTGAGCTGTTGCGTCTGGTTCCCGTCAGCCGCTGATCAGTATGGCGCAAGGACGCTATACCCGCGCCGCCAGCAACTCCTGCACTTGCGTCCATACCCGCTCAGGTGTCAGCAACTCCAGGCAGGGCGGATCAAGTGCGGTGGTACCACGATATCGGCAGGTCCTTGCAAAACAGGGGCTACAGGGATAATCCGCCACCAAATGGCGTTGAGCCTTTCCATAGGTGCCGGTGCGCAGCGCCGACGTAGGCCCGTACAAGGCAACCGCCGGCACACCCAGAGCTGCCGCCAGATGCCCAAGCCCGGTATCGACCGTCACCACCGCGGCCGCAGCAGCCAGCTCCCTGGCGATCCCGGTCAAATCGAGACGGCCCAACACCTTCACGGCTTGGCACCCCCGCGCCAGCGCCAGGGCCCGCGTACGTTCCGGTGAATCACCCCAGGTGAGGCGAATATCGTAGCCCGCATCGCCCGCCATGCGGATGAGCTCTGCCCAATAAGGCTGCGGCCATTGCTTGCTGGACCAGGTCGTGCCGTGCAGAAACATCAGCCGTCGCGGAGTTGCCTCGGTCGGCTTGTGTTGACGGCGCAGTCCGTAGTCGGGGCTGGATTCCGGTTTCCGATAGCCCAGCGCCTCGGCAAACAGTGTCCGCAGCCGTTCCACCGCATGCAGCTCCCTGGGTACCGCGATGCGTCGCCGATAGCACAACGATGCCAGCGGTTCGCGGGCCGAAGACCAGCTCAGACCCACGGACCGCCCCTTTGCCAGCCAGCCCACCCACGCCGACTTGCCCAGCAGCCCCTGGGCATCGATGATCCACTCGTAATCGACCGCTCTGAGCTTGTTCACGAAATCGACCACCGCGCCTGTGGTCAACGCCTGCAGCGGCTGCTTTCGCCAGGCCCGGTGTGGCAACACGATGGTACGCTCGACTGCCGGGTGCCAGCCGGGAATCTCCGCGAACGCCTGCTCGATTACCCAGTCAATCTTGATCCCGGGAAATGCTGCCTGCGCGTCACTGAGCGCGGGCAGGGTGTGCAGTACATCACCCAGCGAGCTGAGCTTGACCAACAGGATGGACGCAGGGGACATCCCCTTCATCGCCACACG
>CBDVAK010000215.1:0-6174 GCA_965371945.1 uncultured Candidatus Competibacteraceae bacterium | reverse complement strand
TATCCCGGCGCTGCAAATATACGAAGCTATAGTCGTATTCATTGCGCGCATCGGCGCGGTGAAACTCACGGCGCAGCTCCCGCCACAACGCGGGGTCAGGGCGTGGAAAACAGACATCGCCCGTCACCCGGGCATGCACCTCGGTCAGATAGATACGCTGTGCCTGCGGCCACGCGGCCTGGTACAGGCTGGCGCCTCCGATCACCATCAACTCCTCCACCCCGCCGGCCAGCCGCCTGGCTGCCTCCCAGTCGCTGACCACGGTGCAGCCATCGGCCCGGAATGACGGGTTGCGGCTGACCACGATGTTGTGCCGGCCAGGCAGCGGCCGGCCGATCGACTCGAAGGTGCGTCTGCCCATGACGATCGGATGACCCATGGTGATACGGCGAAAATTGCGCAGATCGGCGCCAAGCCGCCAGGGCAGCGCATTGTCGCGACCGATCACACCGTTGTCGGCGCGCGCCACCACCAGCGAGACGATCACACCGCCACCGGTGCACCGATATGCGCGTGTGGGTCGTATCCAGACAAGCGGAAATCCTCATATTCGAATGCAAACAGGTCTCGACGATGGGGGTTCAGGGCCATGGTCGGCGACGGCCGCGGCTGGCGTGCCAGTTGCCGGTCGCATTGTTCCAGGTGATTGAGATACAGATGGGCATCACCCAGGGTGTGCACGAAATCACCGGGCTGCAGCCCGGTCGCCTGCGCCATCATCATGGTCAACAGGGCATAGGAGGCGATGTTGAACGGCACCCCCAGGAAGACATCCGCGCTACGCTGGTAGAGCTGGCATGACAAGCGGTGGTCGGCCACGTAGAACTGGAACAAAGCATGACAGGGCGGCAACGCCATCTTCTCGAGCGCGGCGACATTCCAGGCACTGACGATCAGGCGCCGCGAATCGGGGTGGTCACGGATCTGCTGCAACACGCCGGCGATCTGGTCGATGTGACCGCCATTCGGGGTGGGCCAGCTCCGCCACTGCCGCCCGTAGACCGGGCCAAGTTCACCCTGCGAGTCGGCCCACTCGTCCCAGATGGTGACGCCATGATGGTTGAGCCAGCTTACATTGGTGTCACCGCGCAGGAACCACAGCAGCTCATAGATGATCGAGCGCAGGTGGAGTTTCTTGGTGGTGAGCAGCGGAAACCCATGTTGCAGATCGAAACGCATCTGATAACCGAACACACTCAGGGTGCCGGTCCCGGTACGATCGCTCTTGCGGGCGCCGTGGCGGCGCACATGGGCCAGCAGATCCAGATACTGCTTCACGTACGTTTGCGGTAGGCCAGCGACAGCAGCAACAGACCGAACAGTACCATCGGCAGCGACAACAGTTGCCCCATGGTCAACCAGTCCAGTGCCACGAAGCCCAGATGCTGATCCGGCTCGCGAAAAAACTCCACCAGCAATCTGAATGACCCGTAGCCGAGCAGAAAAACCCCGGATACTGCCATGACGGGGCGTGGTCTGGCGGAAAACAGCCACAGGATCACGAACAGCAGCAGACCCTCCAGCAGGGCTTCGTAGAGCTGACTCGGATGACGCGGCAGACTGCCGGCGCCATAGCCATGGAACACCATGCCCCAGGGCAGATCGGTGGGACGACCCCACAACTCGCCGTTGATGAAATTGCCGATCCGACCCAGCCCCAGCCCCACCGGCACCAGCGGTGCGATGAAATCGGTGACCGCGAAAAAGAGCTTGCCGTGGCGGCGGCCAAACCAGGCCATGGCCACCAGCACCCCCAGCAAACCGCCGTGGAAGGACATACCGCCCTCCCACACGCGGATCAACATGAGCGGATCATCCAGTAAACCGGCAAAGTTGTAGAAGATGACATAGCCGACGCGGCCACCCAGTACCACGCCCATGGCAATGTAGAAGACCAAGTCGTTGACCTGCTCCTGGGTCCATGCGGAATCCGGCCTCCCGGCCCGCAAGCGCGCCAGCCACCAGCCTCCCAGGAACCCCAGCAGGTACATCAGCCCGTACCAGCGCACTGCCAGCGGACCAATCTGCAGGGCGATGGGATCGAACTGGGGGTGGATCAGCATGTCCACGCTGCTCTCATGCCGGCAACACCCGGGCGGTGAACGACTTCAGATAGGCGGTCTCGGGTATGGCCGGGTGCAAGGGATGATCCGCGGCCTGGTGACCTTGATCGATAATCTGCAGCGAGCGGTCCAGGTGACGGGCCGACCGCAACAGAATCTCGACCAGAGATTGCCGCTCCAGCAACCGCGAGCAGGAACAGGAGACCAGTAATCCGTCCCGGGCCAGCACCCGCATGGCCAGCTGGTTGATATGCCGATAGCCCTGTTGTCCGACCGCCACATCTTTGCGTTTCTTGATGAATGCCGGCGGATCGACGATCACCACATCGTAGTGCTCGTTGGCGGCGCACAGGGATTCCAGAACCTGCACGACGTCCCCGCGAACACATTCGACCCGGTCCGCGACGCCGTTGCGTTCGGCGTTGGCGGCTGCATGCTCCAGTGCCGCGGCAGAGCTGTCCACACACTGTACGGAGCGCGCGCCGGCCAGCGCCGCCCGTATCCCCCAGGCCCCTACGTAACTGTACAGATCCAGCACTCTGGCCCCCGCCACCAGTCTCGGCAGGCGAGCGCGATTGTCGCTCTGGTCATAGAACCAGCCGGTCTTCTGGCCGCTGAGGGCCGCCACCTCGAACACGGCGCCTGCTTCCTCGACCCGCAGCAGATCGGGCACCTCGCCCAATGCCGGAGTCACATAGCGGTCCAGCCCCTCCAGGGTACGCACCGCGCTGTCGTTGCGCCACAGAATAGCCGCCGGCTTCAGTACCTTGTCAAGTGCTGCGACGATGTCCTCGCGCATTCTTTCCATACCGGCGGTGGTCACCTGGGCCACCAGAATCTCGCCATAGCGATCCACCACCAGACCAGGCAGGCCGTCACTCTCGCCATAGACCAAGCGGTACCACGGCCCCGGATACAGCCGGGTGCGCAGTCCCAATGCCACCTTGATCCGGTGCACCAGCAACGATGCCGACAACGGGTGGCGCGGGTCGCGACTGACCAGCCGCGCGGCAATCAGCGAGCCCGGGTTGACATAGCCGGTACCAACGGCCTTGCCATTGCTGGATTCGATCACCACCGGGTCGCCTGGCTGAAATGCCTTCAGAGGCGTGACGGCAACGTCGATCTCGTTGCTGAACACCCACAGGTGCCCGGCTTTGAGCCGGCGCTCCTCATGGCGCTTCAGGCGCAGCGGTGCAAACTCGGTGGGGCTGGCCGACACTATGGTATCCGCGCTAAAAATTCGGGGCGCTACTGTACCCGCTTTAGACCATTGTCGGCTACTCGTTGCGAAATCGAATCCGCTCCGCCATAGTTGACCGGTTTCCTGGGTTATTCAACGGACTCTTCATGACCGAATATCGCAACCGGCTCTCGGCGGAGACCAGTCCCTACCTGCGTCAGCATGCGGATAACCCCGTCGACTGGTTCCCATGGGGTGAGTCGGCACTGGCAATGTCCCGCCAGCAGGACAAACCGATACTGCTGTCGATCGGCTACTCAGCCTGTCACTGGTGTCACGTCATGGCCCACGAGTCATTCGAGGACGAGGACACCGCCCGGGTCATGAACGAGCTGTTCATCAACATCAAGGTCGACCGGGAGGAGCGCCCCGACCTCGATCGCATCTATCAAACGGCTCATCAGTTATTGATGCAGCGCCCGGGCGGCTGGCCGCTGACGATGTTTCTGACCCCGGACCAGACCCCGTTTTTCGGCGGCACCTATTTCCCGCGCGAGTCGCGTTACGGACTACCCGGATTCCGGGAACTGCTGCCACGGGTCCGGCGGTTTCTGCGCGAGCAGCCCGATGAGGTGGCATCCCAGAACCAGACGATGCGCGAGACACTGCGCAAAGTGCTGAGCGCCAGCGAGCCTGCAGCTGGCAGTCCGGGGCCGGCGCCATTACAAACGGCATGGGAGCAGCTTGCCAGTTCGTTCGACCGCAGTCGCGGCGGCTTTGGCGAGGCACCCAAGTTTCCGCATGCCAGCAGTCTCGAATTGTTGCTGCAGCTATGGGCGGGCCACCCTGGCGATGATGCCGAGGACACCCGGCAGATGGCGGCATTCAGCGTACTGAGGATGGCCGAGGGTGGCATCTACGACCATCTCGGCGGAGGCTTCTGCCGTTACTCGGTGGATGCTGACTGGATGATCCCGCATTTCGAGAAGATGCTCTATGACAACGGACCGCTGCTGGCTTTGTGCGCCGAGCTGTGGCTGATTACCGCGGACCCGCGGTTTCGACGCACCGCGGAGCAGACCGCGGGCTGGGTCATGCGCGAAATGCAAGCGCCGGATGGCGGCTATTTTTCCAGCATCGATGCCGACTCCGAAGGGGAGGAGGGCCGCTTCTACGTGTGGGATAAAGATGAGGTCTCGGCGCTGCTGGATGCGGATGAGTACCGCGCCATCGCCGCCCGCTTTGGTCTTGATCGTGACGCCAATTTCGAAGGGCGCTGGCACCTGCATGGCTACCGGGACCCGCAGCAGGTGGCGGCACTGCTGGAGGTCGGGGAAGATACACTGCAGAACCTGCTGGAGCGGGCACGTGGCAAATTGTTTGCCGTCCGTGAACAACGCGTGCACCCGGGCCGGGATGACAAGATCCTGACATCCTGGAACGCCTTGATGATTCGCGGCATGGCGATCGCCAGTCGCCACCTCCGTCAGCCCGAGCTGGCGGAATCCGCCACCCGGGCCCTGGATTTCATCGCCAGCAGTCTTTGCAGCAACGGCAGGCTGCTGGCAACCTGCAAGGATGGTCACGCACATCTGGGCGCCTATCTGGACGACCATGTATTTCTGATCGACGCCATCCTGGAACTGTTGCAGTGCCGGTGGCGGCGTCGTGACCTGGACTTCGCGCTGCAACTGGCAGATCTGCTGCTGGCTCATTTCGAGGATGACAATGAAGGCGGATTCTACTTCACCGCCGACGACCACGAACGCCTGATCACCCGGCCGCGGACGGTACAGGACGACTCAATGCCCTCCGGCAACGGGGTCGCCCTGCGGGTACTGTTGCAGCTCGGTCATCTGACCGGGGAGCAGCGCTATCTGCAAGCCGCCGACCGCTTGCTGCACTGGGCCTGGCCGCAATTGTCGAGATCCCCAAGCGCCTGCACGGCAATGCTGCAGGGGCTGCGGTTGTGGCTGAACCCCGGTCAGACCGTAATCATCCGTGCGCAATCGCAAATGCTGGAAAGCTGGCGCGCGACGGCAGCCGAAACCTGGGCACCCGACCGACTCACCATCGCGATACCCGCGGCGGAGACTGGCCTACCCGGTCTGCTGGCAGAGCGTCGGGCGCTGGGGGAGGCCTGTGCCTATATCTGCAGCGGCAGCCAGTGTCTGGCGCCGGTCACCACTCTGGAAGCACTGCAGGCTGAACTGGGTGGCGGTCACAGCGCTCCCGCATGAGTCGCGGCAGCTTGCCTTCCACTGCCGCGATCCGTTGCCTGCGCCAGGCCGGCGTCCCGTGGCACGCACCCCCCGGACCCGACACGGCAATCAACAAGAAACAACCGCCTCCGGTCGACGGTCAACAGCCATGCCAGCGGGGCTTGCGCTTTTCCATGAAGGCATCGATGCCTTCACCGGTATCATCCGCCATCATATTGCAGGCCATGACATCGCCGGCGTACAGGTAGGCGTCTTCCATCGGCATTTCCAATTGCCGGTAAAACATCTGCTTGCCGGTGCGCACCGCCACCGCGGGCTTGGCAACGATGGCATCGACCAGTTCCTGCAAAGTCCTGTCGAGATGCTCTGCGGTAGCGACCCGGTTGACCAACCCCAGTTCCAGAGCCCGTGCCGCGCTGATGAATTCACCGGTCAACAACATCTCCATCGCCTGTTTGCGACCGACATTGCGCGACAACGCCACCGCGGGAGTGGCGCAGAACAAGCCGACATTGATCCCCGACACCGCGAAGCGGGCGCTGTCGGCCGCCACCGCGAGATCGCAAGCCGCCACCAACTGGCAGCCCGCGGCGGTAGCGATACCCTGCACCCGCGCGATGACCGGGACCGGCAGACGATTGATGGCGAGCATCATCCGGCCACACTGGTTGAACAGGTTCTGATAATAGTCCTGGTCGGGCCGGGC
>CBDVAK010000214.1:0-6209 GCA_965371945.1 uncultured Candidatus Competibacteraceae bacterium | reverse complement strand
CGTGGTATCGTCCGCGCAATGCCAACGAGCCGCATCGCTGTTGCCGGATTCCAGCACGAGACCAACACCTTTGCCGCTCAAAAGGCGGAGCTGTCAGCGTTCGAGGAAGCAGACGCCTGGCCGCCACTGGTGGCCGGCGATGAGCTGATCCCAGCGTTGACCGGTATCAACCTGCCCGCCACCGGCTTCATTGAGGCGGCAAGAGCCCGAGGCCACCGGATCGTCCCGCTGCTGTGGTGCTCGGCCACGCCGTCAGCACCAGTGACCCGCGCCGCATTCGAAACCATTTGCGGGCAACTGCTGGCACGGCTCGAACAGGTGCTGCCGGTGGACGCGCTCTATCTGGATCTGCACGGCGCCATGGTAGCCGAACACCTGGATGATGCCGAAGGCGAGTTACTGCTGCGGGTACGCTCATTGGTGGGACCCGAACTACCGGTGGTCGCCAGCCTCGATCTGCACGCCAATGTCAGCGCCACCATGGTCAGGGCGGCATCCGCCCTGGTGGCCTATCGTACCTACCCCCATGTCGATATGGCGTCCACCGGGGCTCGGGCCGCAGCCCTGCTGGACCGGCTGCTGAGTGGGATTCGGATGCATGCGGCATTCCGCCGTTTGCCCTTCCTGATTCCGCTGGCATCGCAACACACCGGCAGCGAACCCATGGGCGGGTTGATGAAGCTGGCCGGGGGCATGGAAACCGCCGGGGTCGAAACCGTTTCACTGGTGCCCGGTTTTCCCATGGCCGATATTGCCGACTGTGGCCCCGTGGTGATCGCCTGGGGACAGGATCCGCAACACACACAGACCGCTGTCGATCGCATCGCGGCCGCGGTGACAGCGCGCGAAGGCGCTTTCGACACAAGACTGCTGGCACCCGCCCAGGCCATTGCCGAAGCCGAACGCATACTGCGGCACTCACCGTCAGGCCACCCGGTGATACTGGCGGACACCCAGGACAACTCCGGCGCCGGCGGCAGTGCGGACAGCACCGCTGTGCTCAAGGCATTGGTCGATGCCGGAACCCAGGGCGCCACGCTGGGTCTGCTGTGTGACCCGCGTGCTGCCGACCAGGCTCATCAAAGCGGCGTGGGTTCCGAGATCCGGGTCGAACTGGGTGGTCATTCCGGTGTGCCCGGCGACAGCCCCTGGTGCGGTATCGCCAGGGTGGTGGCGTTGGGAGACGGCCATATCACCGCCACCGGACCTTTCTATGCCGGGGCCAGGATGGAACTGGGCCCGATGGCGTTGCTTGATGCAGACGGGGTGCAGGTGGCAGTGTCGACCCGCAAACAGCAGGCCGCGGATCAGGCCATGTTCCGGCACCTGGGCGTGGAGCCGGGGCGGCAACGCCTGCTGGTGCTCAAGAGTTCGGTCCATTTTCGCGCCGACTTCGAGCCGATCGCGGCACAGGTGCTGATGGTCAAAGCGCCCGGACGTGCCATCGCCGACCCGGCCGAACTGCCTTTTCGCAGATTGAGAGCGGGTGTCCGTCTGGGTCCGCTCGGGCCGCCGTTCCTTCCAGACAGCAGCAGCGGATGAGTCCGGTGCCCGAAACATGCTGAACAACACCGCCACGAGGCGGCAACCATTTCCGGGACAAGAGGGGGAGTTGATGGAAACCAGACAGGTCAAGACCGCGGCCGATGCCCGCAAGATCGTCAATGAGCGCGGGCTCAGCCACGTCAAGGTGGGGGCCTTCGATATCGACGGCATCCTGCGCGGCAAATACATGGCGCGCGACAAGTTTCTGTCGGCTCTGGATGGCGGCTTCGGATTCTGTGACGTGGTCCTGGGGTGGGATTCCCGTGACCAGCTCTACGACAATGTCGACTTCACGGGATGGCACACCGGTTACCCCGACGCCCCGGTGCGCATACTTCCGGACAGTTGCCGGGAGTTGCCCTTCGAGGACAACGGCCTGTTCTTTCTGGGCGAGTTTGCGGATGGGGCGGAGGCCGTGTGCCCCAGAGCCACCTTGCGACGGGTGATCGAGCGGGCCCGTGACATGGGCTACGAATGCCTGGCCGGTTTTGAGTTCGAGTTTTTCGTGTTCGACGAAACCGCCGCCTCCATTCGCGAGAAAAACTACCGCGATCTGAAACCGATGGCACCCGGGTTTTTCGGCTACTCGGTGATCCGCAACAGCGTCCACAGCGAATTCTACCGTTCGCTGCTGGAACTGGGTGAAATCATGGATTTCCCGCTGGAAGGCCTGCACGAAGAAACCGGGCCCGGCGTCATGGAGGCCGCCATCACAGTGGATAATGCGCAGAGCGCGGCGGACAAGGCGGCGCTGTTCAAGACCTTCGCCAAAATCCATGCTCAACGCAACCAGAAAGTGGCCACCTTCATGGCCAAATGGTCACCCGACTGGCCCGGCCAAAGTGGGCATATACACCTGTCGCTAACAAGCAAACGCGGCCGCCCGGTATTCCATGACGACAAGAAGCCATACCAGATGAGCGACATCCTCCGTCATTTCGTCGGCGGACAGCAGAAACTGTTGCCGGAACTGCTGGCCATGGTGGCACCGACGGTCAACTCCTTCACCCGGCTGATTCCCGGCTATTGGGCGCCCACCGAA
This sequence comes from uncultured Candidatus Competibacteraceae bacterium, assembly GCA_965371945.1. GTDB lineage: Bacteria > Pseudomonadota > Gammaproteobacteria > Competibacterales > JAHEDQ01 > CBDVAK01. The sequence goes on along the minus strand of CBDVAK010000214.1, from coordinate 3,622 downwards.
GCCAGTTGGGGTGTCGACAACCGTACCTGCGCACTGCGTGTGATCCAGGGCAGCAGCAAGTCGCAGCGGGTCGAGTTTCGCATCGCCGCCGCTGACACCAACCCTTATATCGCCCTGGCCGCGGCACTGGCGGCCGGCTTGTGGGGTGTGGAGAATGCGGTCGAGCCGGAGGCGCCTGTGCAGGGCAATGCCTACGACAAGCGCTTCCCCAAACGCCTGCAGTTGCCCGCTACCCTGTGGGAGGCCGCGCAACGGCTGAAGGGATCCAGCATGGCGCGCGACTGGTTTGGCGATGCTTTCGTCGAACACTATGCGGCAACCCGGGAGTGGGAGGAGCGCGAGTTTCGCAAGCACATCAGCGATTGGGAAATGGATCGCTATTTCGAGATCATCTGATCGGGGCATGGCAGTTTGGCGGTTCCGGGACCTGCAGCAAAGATTTTGCGCTTGCCAGGATCGACCGCTTGATCTAGCTTGAAAGGTGGGCCGGGCGGGATGCTGCGCCCCCCCACAGGGAGAATGATCAATGGCGGAAGCCACACCGGCGATTGTGGTCGAGGATCTGTACAAGAGTTTCGGCAAACTGGAAGTGCTAAAGGGTATATCCCTCACTGCCTGCGAGCACGACGTCGTTTCCATACTCGGCAGCAGCGGCTCCGGGAAAAGCACTTTCCTGCGTTGCATCAATCTGCTGGAAACTCCCGAATCCGGGAAGGTGTCGGTGCAGGGGGAACTGATCCGCATGCGCAGCAAGCGCAGTGGTGAGGTAGTGCCCGCGGATCACAAACAGGTGGAGCGGATTCGCGCCAGCCTGGCGATGGTATTCCAGCAATTCAATCTGTGGGCCCATATGACGGTGATGGAAAATATCATCGAGGGGCCCGTGCATGTATTGAAAGTCCCGCGCAAGGAGGCAATCGAGCGGGCCGGGGAAGTGCTGGAAAGGGTCGGCATGTACGATCGCAAAGACTACTACCCGGCGCATCTTTCCGGCGGCCAGCAGCAGCGGGCGGCGATTGCGCGAGCACTGGCGATGGAGCCCAAGGTCATGCTGTTCGATGAACCGACCTCGGCTCTGGACCCGGAACTGGTGGGAGAAGTGTTGCGCGTGATCCGCGGCCTCGCCGAAGAAGGCCGTACCATGCTGGTGGTGACCCACGAGATGGATTTTGCGCGCGACGTGTCCAGCCAGGTGATGTTTATGCACGAGGGGCTGGTGGAGGAAAAAGGGCCACCCGCCAAGGTGTTCAGTAACCCGGATTCGGAACGTTTCCGGCAGTTCCTGTCCGGAACCCTGAAGTGATACCGTCTGTCTGACACCGGCCGCAGGAAGGCCGCCGGCGACTATAACCACGGATAGTCCGACTTCACAACGAGCAAGATCGACCACTGGAGAGCAATCGTGAGAAAACCAACCATCCTGATTCTGGCCGCAGCAATGCTGATGGCCTTCGCGGGACCGGCGGCAGCCAAGGAATGGACCAAAATCCGCTTCGGTGTCGAAGGCGCCTACCCGCCCTTCAGCTATGTGACACCTGACGGCAAGCTGGAAGGCTTCGACATCGACATTGCCTGGGCGCTTTGCGAACAGATGAAGGTCGAGTGCAAGCTGGTGGCGCAGGACTGGGATGGCATCATCCCGGCGCTGATGGCGAAAAAATACGACGCCATCATTGCCTCGATGTCGATCACCGAAGAGCGTCTGAAAAAAGTTGATTTCACCGACAAGTATCAGCAAACGCCGGCCAAGTTCGTGCGCAAAAAGGGTTCCGGCATCGAGATCAGCGAAGAATCTCTCAAAGGCAAGACCGTAGGGGTGCAACGCGCCACCATCCACGACAACTTCCTGACCGACAACTTTGGTGATTCCATCGAGATCAAACGCTACGGCAGCCAGGACGAGGCCTATCTGGACATGACCTCCGGCCGCCTCGACCTGTTGCTGGCGGACTCGGCGGCAATGGAAGACGGTTTTCTCAATAGCGACCAGGGTGCGGATTTCGAGTTCGTCGGGCCCGGCTACACAGACCCGAAATGGTTCGGTGACGGTGCTGGCATCGCGATACGCAAGGGTGATGATGACCTGCGCGAGCAACTCAACAAGGCACTCGCGGAGATCCTCGCCAACGGCAAGTACAAGGAAATCCAGGACAAGTACTTCGACTTCGATGTCTACGGCGGCTGACAACTAGGGAGCAGGGGCGGCGCCTGAGACGCGCCGCCCCTGCACCCGAACATCCCCGCGATGCTCGATCTCAAAGGCTACGGCCCCAGCATCACCGAAGGCGCTTTGCTGACCGTCGAGGTGGCACTGCTGTCGCTGGTGATTGCCATGCTGCTGGGCATGCTGGCGGCGCTGGCAAAGCTGTCCAGTTCGCCGGTGGCCAAGACCGTGGCCACGATCTATACCACGCTCATCAGGGGTGTACCCGACCTGGTGTTGATGCTGCTGATATTCTTTGGTGGCCAGTTGCTGGTGAACTGGCTGGCCCCCAAACTGGGGTATGACGACTATATCGACATCAACCCCTTTGTAGCCGGCGTTCTGACCATCGGTTTCATATTCGGGGCCTACATGACCGAAACCTTTCGCGGCGCCATCCTGGCGGTGCCGGCTGGACAACTGGAAGCCGGCCGCGCCTATGGGATGAGCAGCGCACAGGTGTTCCGACGCATTCTGCTGCCGCAGATGATGCGACATGCGATACCCGGATTCGGCAACAACTGGCTGGTGCTGCTGAAAACCACCGCGCTGGTTTCCATCATTGGCCTCGACGACATGGTGCGCAAAGCACAGCTGGCGGCCGGGGCCACCAAACTGCCATTCACCTTCTACCTGGTGGTGGCACTGTGGTTCCTGGCTTTCACCACCATCTCGATACTGGTGCTGCGCTGGCTGGAAAAGCGCTACAGCGCCGGGGTCAGGCGAGCCTGATGGATTTCTCTATCATCGGCGAGAACATCGACCTCTATTTCGAGGGCCTCGCGACCACTATGAAGCTGGTGTCGGGCGCACTGCTGATCGGCCTGTGTCTGGCGGTGCCACTGGCTATCATGCAGTCATCGCGCAATCCATTGCTGCGCTTACCGGTATTCTGCTACACCTACTTTTTTCGCGGCACACCGTTGCTGGTGCAGATGTTCCTGATCTATTACGGTTCCGGGCAGTTCGAGATCATCCATGACAGTTTTCTGTGGCCGATACTGCGCGAAGCCTACTGGTGCGCGCTGATCGCCTTCACGCTCAACACCGCCGCCTACACCACCGAAATTCTGCGCGGCGCCATCATCACCGCCCCGCACGGCGAAATCGAGGCAGCCAAAGCCTGCGGCATGTCACCCATGCTGGCGATGCGAAGAGTGATATTGCCCGGGGCATTCCGGCGGGCGCTGCCGGCCTATGGCAACGAGGTGATCTTCATGATTCACGGCAGCGCCATTGCCAGTGTCATTACCATCATCGACCTGACCGGCGCGGCACGTATCATCAACTCCCGGTTCTACAGCCCCTACGAGGCATTTCTGACCGTGGCGGGCTTCTATATGGTGCTCACCTTCGCCGTCGTCTGGCTGTTCAGGCTGCTGGAAAAGAGAATGTTTGCCCACCTCAGACCGCGCAACC
>CBDVAK010000213.1:0-6238 GCA_965371945.1 uncultured Candidatus Competibacteraceae bacterium | reverse complement strand
GCAGAAGACGGGCGAAAAGACAAGCACGCTGGTAACTTTGTTGACAGAAATCGCCAAACAGCGTCGGGGTGACTGCCGGAACGCTTGCGCCTCAGGGTCGGATGACCAACGCATTGATGGAGCCGCGCAAGGCGCGGATTCTTAGCTTCCGATCACCGATATTGGCTGCAAATTGTGCGGAAACCGAACCATCGAGATTGAGCGCATCCGTGGCTCCGGTGGTGGTCTCGAGGTACTGGGCGAATGCCCACAGCGGCATTCCCAGTCCGGAGGGGAGGTGAATGCGCAGTTCATCACCCTGGCCGGAAACACTGCGCTCATCCGCGCACAGGACCAGCCAGAGTTCACGTTCGGACAACGCAACCGCGGCACGAGCGGCAACCCTGCGACCGGGGCGGGGAGTAACCAGTGTCCGCGAATCGGCAACGATGCGATCGATCGATTGCAGCGCCTGCTCGGCGCCTCGCCGATACTGGCTGCGATGTACGATCGCCGGCACACCATCGCGATATTCGAATATGCCCGAGCCGCCTCCCAACCGGTAGGGGGCCTGGATGACGCTGTCGGCGACCACCAGTCCCATGGCCTCGCCATCGACATCGTAGAACCCCCCGTTGACCAGTGCCCAGGGGCCGTCATTGCCGGGAACAATGGCATCCAGTGTCTTGGTCGATGTGCCGGCCCGGACTTGCGCGGAACCCGGCAACGGCAACCGGGCCCGCCAGCACCAGCCGCCAGCACCGCCCAACGACCAGTGTTGGCGCTCAAGCGTCAATCCTGACTCCGAAGCCAGCGCTTCGGGGGGCTGCACGGCCAACACCGGCTGCTGCCAGGCATGCTCACGGGCCGGGACCCAGGGCGCCCACAGCAGGCCGGACAGCAGCAGGGGCAATAGTCTTTTCACGCCGACAACAACAGTTTCTTGGCCTGGTTGATCTTGGCAGCCAGATAGTCCGAGCCGCCGCGATCGGGGTGCATCTTCTGCATCAAACGTCTGTGAGCCTGACGGATCTCCTCTTTGCTGGCGCCACGGTGCAGGCCCAACACCTCATAGGCTTCGGCCACGTTCATGGTCGCACCCACGCTGTCGCCGCGACCTGCGCCGCCGCTGCTGGCGAATTCCCGATACTGATCGCGCCAGTCTTCGCCCTGGGTGCGATCCAGATAAGCTTCGAGCACGGACGCGGAGTGCTGATCGGCAGCCACACACTCCTGATACAGTGCCAGCAACTCCTCGCGTGGCATGGATTCGACCTGGCGCCCGCGAAATCGCCCGGCGGTCACCGTGCCGCTCATCTGACCACTGTCGTGGTCGAGGGTCATGTTCAGCATATCGGTTTCGACACTGGATCGCTGACCCGAGTGCGGACCTTGTTGGGCGGCCTGCTGACTACGAAAACGGCCGTGCAGTTGCTGCGCCAGCGGTGCCAGCCGCAACAGCGGCAACAGCCGCTGACCCGCCACCAGCAGCGAACCGATCAATGCAGTCAACCAGTTGAGGCGACCACTGGCCGCCAGCAGCAGCAACACCCCGAGTCCGCCCCACATTGCGAACTTTCTGCCATATTGAGCGAGCAGAGTCGGGTGGTTGCGTTGCAGCCAGCGGTAGAATGCGAAGCCACCGCCCGCCAGGATCAGCAATATCAGAAGATTCGGGGGCATGGCTCAGGATCCCGGCAATTGCCGTGTCAGTTGCCGCAACACCGAACCGGATCGCTGCGCCAGCGAATCGAGCGCCCGCCGCCCCCCGCTGGCGTACACGGCGACCGCGGTGAGCAGTTGTTTGAGCTGCTCCGCGCTGTGGCTGTCAAAGGGGCACCAGGCACCACGGGTGAGCCGGGCGATCTCACGGAAAGTGTTCTCGGCACCAGGATCACGACCTTCCTGAAACAAAAATACCGGGGTTCCCGCCAATCCCAGTTCTCCCGCCTGATGGCAGACTTGATCGACGTTTTCCTCCATGCAATCACCGACGAACACCATTGCCTGAACCTTGCGACGGCCGGTCTCCTCGACGGCGTGACGCAGCAGCCGCTGCAACTGGGTCAGACCACCCCGGCATTGTACGGACGTCATCGTCGTCAACAGTTCGCGGCTGTCGGAAATCCAGGGACTGGCATAGAACTCGCCGTAACCCCGATAATAGGCCAACTGTATCTCCAAACTGCCGATCAGGCCTGCCTGCTGGAACATCTGACTCTGGATCGCAGTAGCCTGATCCCAGGTCGGTTGGCGGCTGGCGGTCGCATCCAGAGCGAACAACAGCCGTCCGTGCCGGTGTCCGGTGGCCACCGGAGTCCGCCGAACGCGATCGACGAAGGCGTCGATCTGGGTGCTGTCCGAACGTGGCTGCAAAGGGCGATCGCGATGATTGGTCACGAGGGTGCTTCCCCACTTGCGGCCAGGCGACCGAGCAGTCTCTGCTGGCGATGCAGGTGGGCACTCGTAGGCCCTTCCAGATCGATCAACCGGTGCGTCATACGAAGTGCGGCAGTATAGTCACGGCATTGATGCTCAAAGTGTACGGCCAGTTTGCCGACCGCCTGGGGGCAGTCGCGCTGTGCCAGTTCCTGCCACAATGCTACCGCTGTTTGAGTTTGACCTCGATACCTCGACAGTCGGGCAAATTCGAGGAGTCCGCGCTCATCCAGCTCCCCCTGATGGCGGGCAAGCAGATGCCAGGCGGTATCGGGTCGTGCGCAACGCAGGTGCCAGCGGGCGATCCCGGCTATATCGGCCCCGGTGTTACCGGGGCGGTGATAAAGCCTACCCAGTTTGTCCAGTAGTCTCGCCAGGGAAATCACATCCTGCTGATTGTGTCGCAGCACCCGGGCCAGCAGGTGATGATCGCCGTGCCGCAGCCATTGCAGCCAGGCCATCGGCGCCTCGGAACCGGGCAAGTCTCCTATCCGTTCGATCCCCAGCAGTCTCCTTTCCACTGTCTGCAGTCGACAATCCGGCCAGCGGCTGGCGAACGCCCGCCGGGCATGGTGCAACAAATCGATATGAGCGGCTGCCGCAAAGGGATTCTGCAGGCCGGTCATTCGATAGCGGGTCTGCAGCAGCGGCACATCGAAACTGAGGCCATTGTAACTGACCAGGGCTGCGGTGCCTTCAGCAAACGCGCCGACCGCATCCAGCAGTGCCGCTTCACCACCAAAACTACTGAGCAGGAACTGCCTGACCTGCAGCTGTTCACGCTGAATACGCGCGACCCCCACCATGAAAGCCAGTGTGCCGGTGCCACCGGACAGACCGGTGGTCTCCGTATCCAGAAACAACACACGCTGCGGATCCAGATCCCGGCCCACGGCAAACATTTCAATTGCCTGCCGCATCCCTGTCAACTGCCCGCCAGAGCTCCAGAGTTGTGGTTCGTGGGTGGCGGGCGATACCTCGATGACCCCCGCGGACAGCACCTGGCCACCGAGCAGCCGGGCCAGCACCCCAGCCCCGGGGTTGCCGCCCGCGGCCCTGGGGTTCGATCGTCGAGAGCTTATTGCAGCGCTGAGGTCGTTGCCGGTCGCCGGCGGTTTCGCGCCCGCCTGACCGCGTAGCTGCTCCAGTCGGGCACGCAACACGCTCATGAAGCATCTGCCCGCAACAGGCTGAGCACCACCAGTGCGGAGTCACGGGGCCCCCGTTGCTGATCGTCATCGCGGCCAAGAATCGGTCCGACACAAGATGGACAGCCGTGTTCACACTGACAGGCCTCGATCGCCCGCGCGGCCGCATCGACCAACCGCTGACGCATCTGGTACAGAGGTTCGGACAATCCGATACCACCGGGATAGTTGTCATAGAGAAATACAGTCGGTTGAAATACCTGGGAGCCGGCGGTCGGGTCCAGCGGTTGCCCCGAGTTATCGCGAATCTGACCACGGCCGCCGCGCTCGACATGACCAAACCAGGTGCTGTCGGCATTGCCGACGGCGCGGCCCAGATCACGGGGTTCCGACATGCTCAGCATCGCTGCAACAAAGTGCAGAGCGTAGGCTGCGCCCAGAAATCCGTCGAGGGCATGCCAGCGCGAGCTAAAGGCAGCGTCCAGCGCGTTCGGATCGACCTGCCACCAAAGCGCCGTGGTATGCAGTTCCTGGTCGGGTAGATTGATATCACCATAACCGACGTTCTCATGAGAGTAGTAACGGATCTTTTTGTAACCCGCGACTCTTCTGACCAGATGCACCTCGCCATGGACGCAGCGATGGTGGTTGCCATCGCATCCGTCGAACTCAGCCAATACTTTCAGCCGGGTGTAATCGATGGCGTCGGTATAGTAGTCGGCGCGGGTCTGGCGCACGAACGCCTTGCGCCCTTCCCAATCAAGGCGTTCGACCTGCCAGGGTCGCGCCTGAATCATGTAGATGGCGCCCTCGTAGAGGGTCACTGGCACACTGGTATAATCCACCTCGGCAATCACCGTGCGGCCACCCCCGGTCACGTCGATGACGACGAAATTGCCTTCGGCGACACTCCGCAGACTGACGCTGTTGGCAGGATAGCTGTCCGCGATCCAGTGCCATCGATCTCCTTCGCGATGCAATACCTGCTGTTCCTGCAGGTATTCCAGGAACTCGGTCGGTAACTTGTCCCCGAAGCACTCATCGCTGCGAAACGGCAGTTCGAAAGCTGCGCAGCGAATATGGTCGAGGCGGATCAGCATCTGTTCAGGAGCGATACGGGCGTGCTCCGGAGATGCCGACAGAAAGAAATCCGGGTTTCTGACGATGTACTGGTCGAGCGGCAGACTGGATGCCACCAGGACTCCCAAAGATTCTCTTTGACGTCTTCCGGCGCGTCCCAGCCTCTGCCAGGTGGCAGCGATGGTTCCCGGATAGCCGTTCAGCACACAGACATCCAGGGAGCCGATGTCGACACCGAGTTCCAGCGCTGAGGTGGCAATCACGCAGTCCACCTGCGCCTCGCGCAACTGTTGCTCGGTCCGGCGCCGTTCGGTAGGCAGATAGCCGCCCCGATAGGCGCGCACCCGTGGCGGCTTTCTGGGATCCGCGTCGAATGCGTCCTTGAGATACTTGGTGAGCACCTCCACCATCAGACGGCTCTGGGCAAAGACAATGGTCTTGAGCCCGCGGCGCAGCGCCGCTTTGGCGATACGTGCGCTCTGCGAGCGCGCGGAGGCGCGGATGCCGAGGTCTGCGTTGACCACCGGCGGATTCCATAGCAGCAGGGTCTTGCGGCCGCTCGGCGCACCGCTGCGCTCAACCAGCGCGACCTCATCGCCGATCAGCCGCGCGGCCAGTTCAGCAGGATTGGCGATGGTGGCCGAGCACAGTATGAACTGCGGTCGTACCCGATAGAAACGGCAGATGCGCTGCAAACGCCGGATCAGATTCGCCATATGGGAGCCGAATACACCCCGGTAGGTATGTATTTCGTCGATGACAACAAAACGCAGCGCCTCGAAAAACTGTGCCCACTTGGTGTGGTGAGGCAGGATGCCCTGGTGCAGCATGTCCGGGTTGCTGACCACGATATCGCCCCGGGTTCGAACCGCGCGCCGCGCATCACCGGGCGTGTCGCCGTCGAATGTATAGGCTTTTATACCCAGCCCGCCCGCCTTGTTGAGCGCATTGATTTCCGCGACCTGGTCCTGTGACAACGCTTTGGTGGGAAACAGATAGAGCGATTTCGATCGTTGCAGCAGGGCGCTCTGCAACACCGGAAGGTTGTAGCACAGGGTTTTTCCCGACGCCGTTGGTGTCACGATGACACAGTGCCTGCCGGCCTGGATATCATCCCAGCTGTCCCGCTGGTGACGATACAAACGGTTGATATCGCGCTTTCTGAGGGCGGCTGACAGACGGGGATCGAGCCCAACCGGAAACTCATCATATTGGCCCGGTGTTGCCGGGATGGTGACCTCAGCCGTGATACAGCGGCTGTCTCGACGGCGCAGCTGGTCGATCAATTCCGCTACCCGGACGTCGTGGCTCCCGCTATCGCTCGTCTGTACGCTTGTGGATGCCTTCAACAGAATTCTCGCCATGGGCCGAGCTTCGTACCAAGGCGATTGCCGAAAAATGACATACTCAGGATGCGCAGGATTCCGGTTCGTATTCAAGGCGCGTCAGCAGGCGCATAGCACGGCTATGTAACTGCTGGCGCAACGCCGAAGACGGACCAGAAGACAAGCAGGCTGGTATGCCATTTGACAGAAATCGCCTAGGAGGCTGTCCGAGAATAGCGATCGTAGCGAGGGCGAGCCTGATTGAGT
>CBDVAK010000212.1:0-6245 GCA_965371945.1 uncultured Candidatus Competibacteraceae bacterium | reverse complement strand
AGGGTCAGTTCTCGAAGCCCGGCTCGTTTGAACGAATGTTGTAATGTTAGAACTGACCCCATTTGCTCTTTCCATTTGCTCTTTTTGCTTTGGACCTGAACTGACCCCCACGTGCTTGCTTTGCGGTGGGCGCATCCATGCACCCCGTACCGGGTAGTGTCGCCTCAGAACTTGATCCTGGCTCCTAGCATCGCCGCGGTGATGTTGTAGGTGTCGATGAACTTGAAATCGGTCTGGTAACTGTTGACGCCAAGATACAGCTCGGTCCCGTATTTCTCCAGATTCTGTACCGCGGCCACGCTATAGACTTTGGATTTGGAACCGTTCTCCCCGAAATCCTTGCCATCCCAATAGCCCACGGAGAAGTTGGTGGTGCCGATATTGAAGAAATGGGCGATATAACCCAGCTTGGCCCACCAGTATTTCTGATCATTGCGGCCGTCGCGTTCATGATTGGCGCTGACCCCGGCCAGGCTCAGGTTGAAACCGCTTTCGTGCAACACCGATATCGAGCCGCCCGCGGCATCCTTGAGTGCTGCATCCGCGAACGCCGGTTGGGTCGGATCGCCGTTGGAGTCTCTCTCTATGTCATCCCCATGCTTGAAGTAAGACAATGCGCTGGCGACCTTGAAGGCCCCCAGGTCCGCCGTGTAACGCAATGCCGCGTCCCACTGATTTTGCTCCGTGGTGGCGGAAGTGGCAAAAGAAAAGCCAGCGAACGCGGGGGTGTCGTAGCGCACCCGGTCGTTACGAGAGAGACCGTCCATGCTGTTGAACATGGTGCCGACGGTCACTCCGGGCAGCAGTTGTTTGCTGTTCTTGCCGCGGAAGATCATGCCGCCGGCCATATCCGCAATCTCGGTGTAGACCACGACGTCGGTACCGGATAAATCCATCTCGGTGGTGCTGTCCGAGGCGGTCCAGCCACGGCCCAGCCACAGGGTTCCCCACTTCTTGCTCTTGGCCAGCACTTCGGCACGGCGGTCGTCGATGGTGGAGCCGTTTTGCTCGTTGATCTGGTTCACTGCATCCGATGAATTGGAGACCACCTGCATTTCCAGCGCCGCCTCCAGCGCGAGGTCGTCGCTGACCTGACCGATGCCGATAAAGCGAACGCGGCTGTGGGAGCTGGCATTGTCGACAAAGAAATAATCTTTCTCCCTGCCGTCGTCGGTGAACAACCCGGCCCGGTTTATGTGTCCCGAAACGCTCAGCTTGACCCGGTCCTGCCCCGAAGTGATGTCGCGGTTAACTTCATGCGCGGCCGAAGGCAGTGCGCTGACGGGTGGGGCCCTGGTAACCGCGGCAACGGTTGGTGTCGTGGTAACCGTGGCCACGGCGGTCTCGCTCTTGCGGCTGAGTTCGCTGACCTGTTGCTGCAGCGATTCCAGCGTCTGCGATTGCTGCTGCAACTGGCTGGCCTGGGATTTCAGTTGCTGCTGCTGCTGCTCGATGAGCTGCTGGAGCTGATCCAGGGTGGTGCGATCCACCGCCACGGTTTCAGCCGCAACCTGCGCGGGAGGCAGTGCGGTAGCCAGAGCCAGCGCCGCCGCCGCTATGATCGGAATGGGTTTCCAGGAAGACATGCTCGTACCTCCATTGCACTATGGGTCGGAAAAAGCCGGCCTCGCGCCCCAGCCTAGCGGTGCCGCCAACTCACTCCAAAAGCTGTTGGCGGCGGTGCGATCATTGTCGCGCGAAGACTGCAGTGTGTCGGTATTGGTCCTGACCCAGGCCAAAGCCAGAATCAGCGTGATGTAGAAAACCGCCAGAACGAACGTCCGCGCGGCGCCGAACGGTGAGCGCAGCAGGGCGATGACCGGACCCACATAGCTGGTCAGAAACCAGGCAGTGCCACCGGCAGCCAGGAGCGCGAAGTAGACGGCAGCGAAGGCTGCCGGGTGGGGTTGGAAATCGCTGGCGGTGATCGCGAGCGTTCGCATCAATGGCTCGAAGAAGGCCGCGGTGGTTTCCGCCAGCGCCAGATACATCAACAGGTCCCCGGCGACCAGGCTCCAGTGCGTACAGAGTCCGACCGGGTCATAGGCCGACGAGCCCACGAACGCCACCAGCGCGGTCACCGACAGCGCCAGCGCCATGAACAGCGCGATGTCGGCATCGAAATGGATGGCCTTGCCGATGCTGGGCAGCACGATGCGACCGGTGGTCACGCGATGCAGTTCGGCGAGTTGAAAGGTGATGATGGCGATATTGAAGCCCACCACGGTGACCCGGGTGCGCATCACATTGACGGCCACCACCGCTGGTTTTCGTGGCTCGTCCATCTCGAATCGCCCTTTCGGTGTCGGGGGCTGCGGCGGCGCGAGGCCGCCGCAGCCGGGGCTCAAGCTGTCAGGACAGGACCATAGCCAGATAACCGCTGATCAGCACCATTGCCGAGGTCAGTGCGTAGGTCACCGGGTAGGGGATGGCGGCGACGCTGCTCTGGGACTGTTCCGACAGTGCCTGCAGAGCGGGCGTGCTGTTGCGCGCACCGGCGCAGGCGCCAGCCAGCACCACCGAGTTCATCTTCATGACATAGTGCCCGTACAGGAACGACAGGAACGGTGGCACCAGAGCGGCCAGGGTGCCGATGATGGCCAGCCAGATGACGGTGGTGCCCTGAAAGCTGGCGATGACCTTGGAGCCCACATTGGCGGCCAGTACCGCAATAAAGACATTGAGGCCGATGTCCTGCAGAAAACTGCGGGCGCCCTCGCTGACCGGCCCGCCAAACGCCGGGTTCCAGGTCCGCAGCGTTGCGAACATGATGCCGGTGAGCATGCACCCCGCCGAAGTCCCCAGCGCAAACGGAATTCCTCCCAGGGTGACGCTGAGCAGACCCGTGGCGTAGCCGATGGCCAGTGCGATGGCCAGATACAGCACTTCGGTAGTGGTGGTCAGCACGATGGGTTTGCTCTTGAGCGCCTGCGCGGCTTTCTGTATGGCCCAGTCGGGGCCTGTCAGCCTCAGCACATCGCCGACCTCGACCTTGGTATCCGGCAGTTTCGGCAGTTCCTGTCCCTGCCGGAACAGAGCCTTGAGATACAGCCCGAAGCCGAGTTCTTTGGCCATCTCGGTGAGCGTCTTGCCGCCCAGACCACCCTTGCCGATATGCAGCTCGGCGGTGGTGATGCCGACATCGCGGACCCGGGGTTCGTCCACTTCGGTGCCGACCACCTGGCCCGCTTTGCCGATCAGGCCCGCGTAGCGCCCGCGCACGCCGATGATATCGTCCTTTTGCAGGGTCGGGTTGTCGGCAGCTTCGAACACCTGGTCGCCGCGCAGCACCCGCAGCACCGCGGCGTGTGGGTATTTCTCGTACAACTGCTGCACCGATTGCCCGACCAGTTCGTCATGCTCGACCCGATAGGCGCGGATATCCAACGGCGAGGGGCCCATCGCGAAAGCGGCCTCGGTGCCGGGCAGCGCGGTGGCACCGGCGCCGCCACCCAGTTCAGCTTCGGCTTTCTTGGCCGTGGCGACCGGATCGTCACCGAAGATCTGCGGCAGGTACTTGATCAGCAGGATGATGCCGATGGTGGAGAGCACATAGCTGATGGCGTAGCCCGCGGCGATGTTGGCCGATACCTGATCAGTGCTCATGCCATGTGGCGGGGTCCAGGCGCCCCCCTGCATCGCCGAGGTGGCGACGCCGATCACCGCGGTCACGGTGTAGCTGCCGGATATCAGGCCTGCAGCATAACCGGGAGCGAGTCCCGCCAGCTTGGCACCGCCAAAGGCGATGATGAAGTTGGCGACGATGGCGATGACCCCGATGATAACGAGACCGATGCCGCCCCTCTTGAGACCGGGGAAGAACGAGGGCCCGACCTTGAGCCCCAGTGCATACATGAACATGCTCAGGAATATGGTCGATACCAGCCCGGGCAACTTGAACTGTATGTCGAAGGCGAGAAACGCGGTCAGCGACATCGTCAGCCCGACCACCAGGGTGCCGGCGGTCGACCCCAGCCCCACGCCCTTGAACTTGAGACTGCCCAGCGGATAGCCGATCGCCAGGGCGATAAAGATAAACAAAAACGGTTGTTGTTCCAGCAGATGAAACACATAACCGAAACCGCCCGCCAGGATCGGTTCGACATAGGGCGCCATGGTGTGCGCCAGACTGTCGGCGTCCTTGACCACCTCACCGGCGAGTTTGCTGACCGCACTAGCCGCTTCATTCGCCAGTTGCTCGGTTTTTTCGACCGCGCCGCCACTCGCATCGCTGCTTTGTTGCGCGACCGCCAGGTTGGCGCTCAGCGCAAGGCATAGCGCCAGCAGGGCCGGCAGGAGCGTGAGGGCCCTTGGTCCGCGGGACCACAAGCGCAACAATCGAACGGCAGTGTTCATGTGTAGAGACCTTGTTCCGAGCCGTCCCGGTCTGCTGCAACGCGGGTGCGGCTGCTGATGTGAATGCAGGCCCGGCCCACCATGGGTCGGGCCCGGTTAGCGCTAGTGGTGGAAGCCGCCGGCCTCGTCTTCGGTCATGCCCTTGGTGATCGGGTGGGCCCGGAAATAATCCAGACAGCGCTGCATGTCCTCGATCAGCAGGCTGGCGAGATCACGGCTCACTCCGTGGCGCACCAGGATGCGCTGTATGGCCAGATCTTCGCAGTTGGACGGCAGCGTGTAGGCCGGCACCTGCCAGCCGCGCGAACGCAGCCGGTCGGCGAGATCGAACAGATTGTAAGCGGACTTGACGTCGTCCTTGAGTTTCCAGCACAGCGCCGGGATGCCGCGATCCATCTCGCCGCTGTACATCAGCTCGAAGGGTCCCATCTTGCCGATTTCCTCGGCCAGGTACTGCGCGGTTTCGTAACAAGAGGTCTGCACTTTGCGGTAGCCTTCCTTGCCGAGCCGCAGAAAGTTGTAATACTGGCATACGATCTGGCCACCCGGGCGCGAGAAATTGAGCGCGAAGGTCGGCATGTTGCCGCCCAGATAGTTGACGTTGAACACCAGGTCCTCGGGCAGATCGTCCAGATCGCGCCACACCACCCAGCCCACGCCCAGTGGCGCCAGTCCGAACTTGTGACCGGAGGTGTTGATGGACTTGACCCGCGGCAGGCGGAAGTCCCATTCGATCTCCGGCGCGCAGAACGGCGCCAGAAAACCGCCGCTGGCGCCATCGACATGGATGGGGATGTCGAGCCCGGTATCGGCCTGCAGCTTGTCCAGCGCGTCCGATACCGCCTTGACCGGTTCGTATTCGCAGGTAAAGGTCACACCCAGCGTGGGTACCACGCCGATGGTGTTTTCGTCACAGCGTTTGATCACCTCTTCGGGTGTCATCAGCAGGCGACCGTGTTCCATGGGGATCTCGCGCAGTTCGATATCCCAGTAACGGGCGAACTTGTGCCAGCAGATCTGTACCGGCCCGGTGATCATGTTGGGCTTGTCGGTGGACTTGCCGGCAGCGCGCATCTTGGCGCGCCATTTCCATTTCAGGGCCATGCCACCGAGCATGGCCGCCTCGCTGGAACCGGTGGTCGAACAACCGATGGTGTTGGCGGCATCCGGTGAGTGCCACAGATCCGCAAGCATGTGTACGCAGCGTGCTTCGATCTCCGCCGACTGCGGGTACTCGTCCTTGTCGATCATGTTCTTGTCGGCACACAGGTCCATCAACTGGTGGACCTCCGGCTCCAGCCAGGTTTGGCAAAAGGTTGCCAGGTTCTGACGGGAGTTGCCGTCCAGCATCAATTCGTCCTGCACCACGCTCAGGGCATGGCGGGGGGAATGCTCCTTCTCCGGCATCTTGTATTTGGGCATGCCGACCGAGAGGTCGGCGGAGGCGTAGACGTCGTCGAGCAACTCCGCGCGTATGTCGTCTTTGGTGGAAAGCGTCATCAGTATGTTCTCCTGTGTAGAATGCGGCGACTTTGCACGGCGCCAACAAAAATCCCGCGCCAGCCTATAGGATTTGCGTTTCAATTCTGTGACAAGCAAGGGTCTCGCGGTGTTTCTGATTCGCGCTAGAGGCGCAGTATAAGCTAACCTATTTGATCAGGCTGGCCATTCTGCGCCATCTTCGGTGCGGACCGCCCTTGGCGTGGATTGGCCAGAAGATGTTCGGCAAGACTGTATCATTGGGGGAGTCGAAAAATGCCTGGAGGGCGGACATGACTGACCACAAAAAGGGAGGTTCCGGATTCCGGTGGCCCGTGTTGCAGGGACTGTTGCCGATCAATCGTGCTCAGATACCCGCCGAGTTGATCGCCGGTCTGACCCTGGCGGCG
>CBDVAK010000211.1:0-6256 GCA_965371945.1 uncultured Candidatus Competibacteraceae bacterium | reverse complement strand
CCTAATATCACGAGGATATTCCGATGATCCGCCTGCACACCAGCAAAGGCCCGATTGCAATCGAGCTCGATTTCGAAAATGCTCCGGAAAGCGCCCGGAATTTCAAGGAATATGCAGAGTCCGGCTTCTACGATGGCACGCTGTTCCACCGCGTGATTCCCGGTTTCATGATCCAGTGCGGTGGTATGGAATCCGGCATGCGCGAAAAGGCCACCCGCGAGTCGATACAGAATGAAGCGACCAACGGTCTTACCAACGACCGGGGCACGCTCGCCATGGCGCGCACGAATGATCCTCACTCGGCATCCTCGCAGTTCTTCATCAACCTCAAAGACAACGAATTCCTGAATCACTCGGCGCCGACACCGCAAGGCTGGGGCTATTGTGTTTTTGCCAAAGTCGTCGAGGGCATGGATGTTGTCGATGAAATCGCCAAGGTTGCCACTGGCAGCAAGGGCTTCCACCAGGACGTGCCAAACGAGGACGTCACCATCGACCGCGTCGAAGTGGAAAGCTGAGCGGCAGCCCGATCTACTTGTCCGGATTCGGTGGCGGCTGCTCGATGTTTTCGAGCATCATCTCGCGGCCCTGATAGTCACTTTTTTGAACCGGCAGACCGTGTCTGAGATAACGGCCTGCCGCGGTGACATAGATTGCCATGTAGCACGGCGTGCGAAACTCCAGCGGGGTGTTGTCCAGGGTCTCAAGCTGGCGATCCGCCAGCGTTCCCTGAAACCGGGCCATCGCGGCCACCATCTCCGGTGCCAACCCGGGTGCCACCACTACGCTCTGACAGACTTGGCCCCCTGCTGACAACCGATAGCGCATCAGCCGACGCCCCATCAGGGGTGGGGCGTTGTCCAGCCATTCGGTGACTTCCTGCACATCGACCGGTGCATCCGCCACGCTTTCGGTGCCCGAGGGCTTGATCACCAGCAAACCGTTGGGCCCGGTACTTTCCACGATCCCGGACCCGAGATTCATGCGGATTTCACCTTCGCGCCGTTGCAGATCCCGGATCGTCAAGTACTCTGGTCCGAGACTGTAGCGGATTCGATAGGGCTCGATCCCTGGCTCGCTTTCGACATAGGTCAAGGTGATTTCCGCTTCCGCCGCGGTAGCCATCACGTACGGCAGCAATATCGCCAGCACTGCAATGATCGTTTTCATGCCTGCTCCTGCAGCCGCTCAAGCAGATCCAACTCGCGGCGACTGAAACCGGCTGCCATCCTGGCATCTGCATTGAACGGCCCACGCGGCGGCCCGGCAAGAAATTCGCTCAGCAGGCCGGCAAATGTTTCCTCGGGGTCGAGTCCTCGCTGTTCGCAGAGGAAAAGGAACCACTTCGAACCAATGGCGACATGTCCGATTTCCTCTTCAAGGATCTGACCCAACAAAGCCGCGGTCTGCTCATCACCGGCGCGCCGCAAGCGGGATATCATGCCCGGAGTCACATCCAGGCCCCTGGCCTCCAAAACCCTCGGCACCAGGGCCATGCGTTGCAGCGGATCGTGGCGGGTCCGCCTCGCCATCGACCACAGACCATCGTGGGCCGGAAAATCGCCGTACTCGAAGCCAAGCTGCCGTAACCTTCGCATCAGCATCAGATAGTGCCTGGCCTCATCGGCGGCAACGCTCAGCCAATCGCGATAGTACGCGCTCGGCAGCCCCACAAACCGCAGGCAGGCATCCAGCGCCAGGTTGATCGCGTTGAACTCGATATGGCAGATCGCATGGACGAAGATGGCGCGTCCCCTGTGACTGCCAAAGCCCCTGCCCGCCAAGCGCTGTGGCGGCACCAGTTCGGGACGTGACGGGCGCCCCGGCTCGTCCACCGCGTAGGCCTGCCCACAAGACGCTGGCACGACGACACCAACAGCGGCATCGGCTGACAATCCGATCACCCCTGCCACCTTGCGAACCGGCTGCTGTTCCAGCAGACAATCCCGAACACGCGGCCCGAAACCAGCCATGATGTTTCCCTTGCAACCGACGGGCTCCATTGCCACAGACGCACTATACTGCGTCTGTGGCGCAGTGGCCTGCATGAGGAACTCAAAGTGGCGTACCAGAACAACTGTCTGTTTTGCGCCATCGCCGATGGTTCGGCATCATCGGTAAGCGTTTTTGAAGACGACACCACCGTCGCCTTCATGGATATCCGGCCAGCATCGCGAGGCCACACGCTGGTGGTGCCGCGTGCCCACTTCACCGACATACTGGATATGCCCGAACCGTTGCTCCATGCCAGCGCCATCAACACGCAACGCCTGGCGATCGCCATCGATGCGGCGCTGTCCCCATCCGGATTCCGTATCAGTCAGTTCAACGGTGCGGCGGCAGGCCAAACCGTGTTTCACTACCATGTCCATATTGTGCCGGTCTATGGTGGTCGATCAACGCCATCACATGGGCGTTCCGTGTCTATAGAGACAGATCTGCAAGCGGTCGCCGAACGTATCCGCCATGCACTTGCCGACCACAGCTAGCAGACTCGCAGCGAGACCCGATTGATGCACCAAACCATCCTCACGATCACCACCCAGGGCCGGGGCAGCACGGAGATCACCCGGCAGGTCGGCGCGGTGGTTGCCGGCAGCGGCGTGGAAACCGGACTGTGCCACCTGTTCATACAGCACACCAGCGCATCACTGATCATCTGCGAAAACGCCGACCCCAGCGTGTGGGCGGATCTGGAGCGGTTCATGGCGAAGATTGCGCCCGACGGCGATCCGGGCTATCGCCACGACATGGAAGGACCCGACGACATGCCCGCACACATCCGCACCATTCTGACCCAGACCAGCCTGTCGATACCGATCAGCGACGGCGCACCAGGGCTCGGAACCTGGCAGGGTATCTATCTGTGGGAACACCGCCGTGCGGGACATCGGCGTCGAGTGACGGTAACTGTACAAGGCTGATTGACACGAACATCAGGGGAGAACACCTGCCACTATGAGACAGAACACAGAAAAGGTCGCCTTTGGATTCTTCATCGTGCTGGCTCTGACCCTCAATTTCGGTTTTTTCCTGGGTGATATCGACAACCCGGATCATCATGACGCCTTTGAACTGTTCGCGGCGATCGTGGTGTCGCTGGTTGCGACCATCCTGAAATTCGGTGACCAGACGCATATGGGCGCGGTGCTGTTATCGACCAGCCTGGTCGCCGACCTGCAGTTAATCGCGGCTGCTGTCGTGTGGGGGGTGGCCGAGAACATCACCGGGGTCGGTACCACCGGGGAAGTCATGGCAAGCGTAGTATCGCTGTCGGGTGGTGCCCTGCTGGCCAACCTTGCTTCAGCAATCATGCTGATGGCGGAGACCATCACACTGCGGCGCTGAACGGCGCTGCCATGAACAAGGTCATCACGCTGTTCTTCAGGCGCATGCGCATGCCGCTACTGGTGCTGCTCGGCGCCTATTCCATTTCCATCGGCGGACTGGTGCTGATCCCGGGTACGGATGCCCAGGGCAACGTCTGGCATTTCGATTTTTTCAATGCCTTCTATTTCGTCAGCTACATGGCCTCGACCATCGGCTTCGGAGAACTACCCCACGAATTCAACGGCGCTCAGCGCATGTGGACCGTGGTGGCCATCTACCTCTCAGTGATCAGCTGGCTCTATGCGATCGGCACGATTCTGTCCCTGATTCAGGATCCCACCTTTCGACGGGCCCTTGCCGAGGAACGCTTCCGCGCTGCCATTCGCCGGCTGAAAGAGCCATTCTATCTGGTCTGCGGTTTTGGTCAGACCGGCCGTTTGCTGGTCCAGGAGTTGGCCAACCGCGGTATCGCTACGGTGGTGGTCGACAACCAGCCCACCGCATTGCAGGACCTCGAGCTGACTGAACTGCCCCAAGTGGTGCCGCATCTGCTCGGTGACGCCTCCGATCAAAGAGTCCTCAGAGCGGCGGGCCTCGAGCACCCTCGCTGTCGTGGTGTACTGGCCCTCACCCGCGACGACCATCACAACCTGCAGATCGCAGTCGCCGCCAAGTTGCTGCACCCCACGGTCAAGGTGGTGAGCATCGCTCACACCCCTGACAGCATGAATAACATGGGGTCCTTTGACACCGATCACATCGTCAATCCGTTCTACCTGTTCGCTGATCAACTGGCCCGCGCCTTACGCGCGCCCAACGGTTACGATCTGTACCAGTGGCTGCTGTCGCGCCCTGGCGAACCCCTGGTCAGGGCACTGCCGCCGCCCCGCGGCAATTGGATACTGTGTGGCTACGGACGTTTCGGCAAAGCGGTCAAAAGGTATCTGGAGTTCGAAGGCGTCACCACCACCGTTCTGGACCCGGATCCCCTGGCCGCGTCCACCGGAGTCGAAATCACTCTTGGACGCGGTACCGAAGCGCGGGATCTGCGCGAGGCCGGGATCAGAGAGGCAACCGGACTGGTGGCCGGCGCGGACGACGACGCCAACAACCTGTCCATCCTGATGACCGCCAAGATGCTCAAACCCGCGCTCTACACGGTGGCCCGCGAGAATCGCATTTTCAATCACCGACTCTACCAGGCAGCACAGCCCGCGCTGGTGATGCAGAGCAGTCGCATCGTGGTAAGGCATATTCTGGCGCTGATTACCACACCGTTGCTCGATCGCTTTCTGAAACAGGCACGCCACCAGAACGAGGAATGGGCTACTGCCCTGCTCGACAAAATCGAGCACCTGATGGACGGCCAGGCTCCGGAGTCCTGGGACATCACTGTCTCCAGGCGCCAGACTCCGGCGATCTACACAGCCTGCCGGGCCGGTATCGATATCGATCTGGGGCTGTTGTCGCGACACCCCCGGGACCGCGATGAGCGTCTCAACACCGTGGCACTGATGCTGTCACGTGGTAGCGAAGATCGATTGTTGCCCGAGCCTGCCACCGTGCTCAAGCCCGGTGACCGGATTCTGTTCAGCGGCCGCCGCGACAGTGGCCGTCAGATGGAGTGGGTGCTCAACAACCGCAACGTGCTGGAATATCTGCGCACCGGCGCATCACGCGCCGAAGGTCTGATCTGGCGCTGGCTGTCCAATCTCTGACGCGGGGGAGATGTCCACCCTCCCCGCTGCCGATCACCACGGTATTGTTGATGCCGCCGCGATCATCAGTCAGTGCTGTCGCCGCCGATATCCATCAGCAAGGCAATCTGGCTGGCATAGAAATATGGCGAGCCCTGCAACTCGGTTGCACCCTGCCGGGCCGCCTTGATGACTTCGCTGTACAGGCGTGCATCCTGGCGCAGAGTGCTCAAACGCAGCGCTACCCCGAGCAGCACGGCGGAAGGAGATGGTAGCGCCCCGTCGGTCAATACCGGTTCGTCGGCCGCCAGGGGCACCAGCATGGTTTCGCTCAGCCGCCAGCCGCCGGCGCTGCGATGGCGTCGCCAGCCCTGGCTGATGATCTCCGCGACCAGATCGAGATCCCCGGACACACCACCGAACTCCACCCGGTCCAGCAAACCGCGGGCAAGGTAGGCATAGTCTTCCAGTGAACCGGGCGTGCCGTCTTTGCCATCGCCGCCCACCCTGGCGAGCCGCTCACCATCCCAGAACTCCGCCACCAGGTGATCCCGAAGCCGGGTCGCCGCCACTGCGTAGCGTTGGCCTCCCTCGACCATCGAAGCCCGCGCCAGGGCGCTCAGTGCCAGTCCGTTCCAGCCACTGAGCACCTTGGAATCAACCGGCAGTTGGCGCTGCTCGCGAACCTGTAGCAAACGACTTCGAGACGACTGCAACAACGAATCCAGCTCATCCAGCGACAGCCCCAACTGTCTGGCCGCGGCTCCGCTGTCCTGCTGCCATCGCGGCAACACCCCGTCACCACCCTCATCCACATCAAGACCCCAGACCGCATTCACCACCTGTCGCTGCCGTCCGTCCAGCGAATCGTCAATGGTTTTGGCATCCCACAGATAGTAGCGACCTTCAACACCCTCGCCATCCACCGCGGACAGGCTGGCCACCAGACCACCCTCCGGCGTTGCCATATCGCGCAGCATGAAGTCCAAGGTGTCGAGTCCGACCACCTGCAGCCACGGTTGTCTCAGCACCTGTGCGGCGCGCAGGTACAAATCCGCGAGCATGGCATTGTCGTACAGCATTTTTTCGTAGTGCGGTATTTCCCAGGTGGGGTCCTCGGTATAGCGAAAAAACCCGCCACCGATCTGGTCACGCAAACCCTGACTGGCCATGGCACGCAGAGTCAGCAACAGAAAGGCTTCGAGCTCCGGATCCGGCGAATTCTGCTG
>CBDVAK010000210.1:0-6277 GCA_965371945.1 uncultured Candidatus Competibacteraceae bacterium | reverse complement strand
AAGTACGAGGGCGTGAGTCCGGCCGGCAGCCACAAACCCAACACCGCAATCGCCCAGGCTTTCTACAGTCACGAGGAGGGCGTCAGACGCATCGTCACCGAAACCGGGGCTGGGCAGTGGGGATCATCACTGGCGCTGGCCGGCTCGTTCTTCGACCTCGAGATCGAAGTGTTCATGGTCAGGATCAGCTATCTCCAGAAGCCTTATCGAAGGGCTTTCATGGAGACCTTCGGCGCTCGTTGCATCGCCAGTCCCAGCGATATGACCGAATCCGGGCGCGCCATTCTGGCATCTGATCCGGACAGTAACGGCAGCCTGGGGATCGCCATCAGCGAGGCGGTTGAACGTGCGGTCGGTCGCGAGGATAGCAAGTACGCGCTGGGCAGCGTGCTCAACCATGTTTTGTTGCACCAGACTGTGATCGGTCAGGAAGCGATGCTGCAGTTCGAGATGGCTGACGACTACCCCGACATCGTCATCGGCTGCACCGGTGGTGGCAGCAATTTCGCGGGTCTGGCGTTCCCGTTTCTGGGTCAGCAGCTTCGGGGCGGCCCGCGTCTGAGCTTCGTGGCCGCGGAGCCCGCCAATTGCCCGACCCTGACCCGTGGCACCTATGCCTATGACTTCGGAGATACCGCTCATCTGACCCCGCTGGTAAAGATGCACACCCTGGGCTCGGTATTCGTGCCACCCGGCTTTCATGCCGGCGGACTGCGCTATCACGGCATGGCGCCGCTGGTGAGCCAGGTGGTGGATCTGGGTCTGGTGGAGGCGCGCGCTTTCCAGCAACTGGAATGCTTCGAGGCCGGGGTCCGTTTCGCCAAGGCGGAGGGCATCATCCCGGCGCCGGAGGCCACCCATGCGGTCAAGGCTGCGATCGACGAGGCGCTGAAATGCAAGGAGGAAGGCATACCACGTTGTATCGTTTTCAACCTCAGCGGCCACGGTCACTTCGATATGCAGGCCTATGATGACTACGCTGCCGGCAAGCTGGTCGACAGCGACTACGACCATGATGCGCTGGATGCGGCACTGGCGGCGCTGCCGGAGGTCGAGGCCGGGTAGCCTGGCTGAAGTACCGGGCGATCACCTTATGAAAAGCTGAACCGGCTCGGAATTCATGAAATTCCGAGCCGGTTCAGCTTTTCATAGAGGGTGGGGCGGGCGATTCCAAGGTGGCGGGCGGCCAGAGTCTTGTTGCCTCGCGTGAAATCCAGCATCTCGGATATGGCCTGGCGTTCGGCCGCCGCCAGTACCTGGGCGAGGGTTGGGGGGGGCGCCGGCACAGAAACAATTGGCGGACCGGGTGTCGGTGGTCGATCAGCCCCTGCTGACGCCGGCAGAAATCCATGAACAAGTGCAGCATCGATTTGTGCCGATTCGGTGGAGGCGCAGGCACGCTCCAGGACGTTGCGTAACTCGCGTACGTTGCCGGGCCAGTGGTGCTGCTCCAGTTCATTCAGCGCTGCGCGCGGCAGCTCAGGCGGGCGAATTCCGTACTCGGCCGCGATGTCCTCCAGCAGTCTTTCACACAGCAGCGCCATGTCGCCTTGTCGGGTGCGCAGTGGCGGAAGCTGGATGGGGAAGGTACTGAGCCGATAGTACAGATCGGCACGAAAACCGCCTGCTTCGACCAGCGCTTCGAGATCCTTGCTGGTGGCCGCGATGATGCGAACGTCAGTGACTTCCAGTTGGTTGGAACCGACTCTTTCTACTTCCTTTTCCTGCAGAACACGCAGCAGCTTGGCCTGCAATTCGGGCAACATCTCCCCGATCTCGTCGAGAAACAGGGTGCCGCCCCCGGCCAGCTGAAACTTGCCCTCGCGACCTCGCTTGTCCGCACCCGTATAGGCGCCTGGTGCGACTCCAAAGAATTCCGCCTCCAGCAGTTGGTCGGGGATGGCAGCGACATTGATACTGACAAATGGGCCCTGCGAGCGTGAGGACAGGTCATGCAGCGCGTGTGCGAACAGTTCCTTGCCAGTCCCCGTCTCACCACAGATCAGCACCGCCATATCGAATCTCGCCGCGCGGTGAATCTGCTTCTTGACGACCTTCATGGGCTCACTGATGCCGACGATTTCCGACATCCGATGTCGGGTCAGACGGCTGCGCCTGAGTTCGTCCTGCACTGCATTGAGCTTGTTCTGGAGCGAGGTGTACTTAGCCAGCAGCGGTTTGATCCGATCGGTCTGATCGATTGCCACGAAGCCGAATGCCCCTGCAATCCGGCCACTATCGTCCTTGAGGGGAATCGCGCTGACGATGACCCACTGATCCCGTACAAACAGCAGATCGAGAAAAACCGGTTCACCACTTTCGACCACACCGGGCATGAAGCTGTTGGAAATGATGTCGATGATCGGTTTGCCGATCGGTGACGCGGTGAGATCGAGGAATCGATAGTAGGGCGCACTGATCCAAGTCACTCGCGCAGTGGCATCGACCGCGATGCCATGCTCGTAGAAGGCTTCGAACGACTGGGTGAAAAACTCGAGCGCCTTGCGCCGGTAGTCGAATTCTGTTCCCAAGCTGCTCTTGAGCACCTCAGTCTCTCCATGGTGTACGAGAATGCTGACACAATAGCATCCGATTCGGAAATTCTCGTCCCCTATTCATGGGTTCACACCCCACGATGTAAGAAATACCAGACAAAAAGACAGCTGCCTGGTCGGGAGTAAGCAATCATGTCTGTGTTGTCATACAGTCGGTGTTGCTGGTGCTGCCAAAATGACATAACAAGTCTTTTAAATCAAAGAGATGCAGTTGTGGTACAGGAAATGCTATGGGGTGTATCGAACGCACGCCCCGGTGCGTTGTGATGTGACCGCAGAGGGCGGCAAGAGGAACATCTATTGAATATTGCGGCTCTGTTGCAACGTTCCGCAGCCTGTTACGGCAATCTTCCAGCGGTTGCTTCCGGTTCGAAGGCCTGGCTGGACTACCGTGAGTTTGCGCACCGGGTTGCCGTAGTGGCGGGCAATCTGAGATCAACTCTGCAGCTTTCCGCGGGTGACCGGGTCGCGCTGGCGATGGAAAACCGGCCTGAATATGCGCTGATCATGTTCGCTGCCTGGCACGCCGGGCTGGTGGTCGTGCCGATGAATGCCAAGCTGCATAGACGCGAATTTCTCCACATCCTGGCCGACAGCGAGGCCAGCCTGTGTTTCACCAGCAACAAATGCGCAGACGATATCCACGCGACCTCACCGAAACTGGCGGCACTGCAGCGGGTTATCGATGTCGACGATGAGGGCATGGACGCACTGTATGAGGGTCCGCGGATCCCGTTGCAGCCGGTCGCACCCGTGGACCTGGCCTGGTTGTTCTACACCAGTGGCACCACCGGACTGCCCAAGGGGGCGATGCAGTCGCATGGGAATCTCTATGCACTGACGCGTTGCTACCTTGCCGATGTCGACACCGTGAGCCCTGGCGATGCGATCCTGCATACGGCACCAATGTCTCACGGCAGTGGCTACTACATGCTCCCCCACGTGGCCCGTGGTGCGGTACAAGTGATCCCGCCCAGCGGTGGTTTCGATGTTGCCGAGGTCAACAAACTGGTCGGGGTCTGGCCGGGCTTGTCGATGTTTGCGGCGCCGACCATGGTCAAACGTCTGGTCGAGCATCCGCAGGCAGTGGACACCGATTGGTCCAACCTGAAAACCATCGTCTACGGTGGTGGCCCCATGTATCAGGAAGACTTGCGGAAAGCCATGGACCTGCTTGGTGGCCGGTTGGTGCAGATCTACGGACAGGGGGAGAGCCCCATGACCATCACTGCTCTGAACAAGTATCTGCACGGCGATCGATTTCACCCGTGCTATCGACGCAGGCTGGCCTCGGTGGGTGTCCCGCAGACTGGGATAGAAGTGCGGGTGGTGGACGATGCCGGCCAGTCACAACCGCCAGACAGCCCCGGCGAGATCCTGGTGCGGGGTGACAGCGTGATGCTGGGGTACTGGCGCAACGACGAAGCAACAAACAAGGTGCTGCGCGATGGCTGGCTGTATACCGGTGACATCGGGGTTCTGGATGCCGACGGGTTCTTGTCGCTCACCGATCGCTCCAAGGATGTGGTGATCAGCGGCGGGTCCAACATCTATCCACGCGAAGTCGAGGAGATCCTGCTCGAACATCCCGGCGTTCTGGAGGTGGGCGTGATTGGGCAACGCGATCCCGACTGGGGCGAGATCGTGGTTGCGGCCGTAGTCGCGGGTCCGGGGTACACCCTCGACAGCGACACGCTGGATGCCTGGTGCCGCCAGCACATGACGCGCTTCAAACGACCCAAGAAGTATCTGTTTCTGGATGCTCTGCCGAAAAACAGTACCGGCAAGATCCTCAAGACCGAATTGCGCAAGCGGTTTGCGCCCATCGATACCGACCCGGAGCAGTGAATGAAATCGAGAATCGTGGGCATCGGACACACCCCTTTCCGCCGCTGGATCGACGATGACGTCGAATCGCTGATGGGCCGGGCGATCGAGGAAGCGCTGCACGATTCGCAGCTACAGGCAAACGACATCGATGAGGTGTTCGTGGGCCACTACAATGCCGGTTTCGTGGCCCAGGACTTTACCGCCTCGTTGGTGATGCAGTCTCAGCCCGGCTTGCGGTTCAAGCCGGTCAACCGACTCGAAAATGCCTGCGCCAGCGGCTCCGCGGCCACTCATGCCGGGGTCCGTGCGATTGAGTCCGGACAGGCCAGGCGGGTGCTGGTGGTGGGTGTGGAAAAGATGACTTCATGCCCGAATATCGGTGAAATACTTGCTCGCGCCAGCTATGTGCCAGAAGAAGTGCGCTACGGGAGCTTCGCTGACCTGTTCGCACATATCACCCGGATTTACTTCGAAGCCTGGGGTGACCAGTCGGAAGCGTTGGCGTTGATCGCGGCGAAAAACCACCGCAACGGTCTCGATAACCCCTACGCGCAGTTGCGCAAGGATCTGGACTATCAGTTTTGCGCGACGGTATCGGAGAAAAACCCGATCGTCGCCGATCCGCTCAAGCGCACCGACTGCTCACCCGTGACCGACGGCGCGGCAGCACTGGTGCTGTGCGGCGACAAAGCGGGCGTGGCGGGCCATGCCAGCGTGCGCTTCAGGGCCATTTCGCAGGTCAACGACTATCTGCCTATGAGTCGCCGCGACATGTCCCGGTTCGAGGGGTGCCAACGGGCTTGGGAACGGGTGTTGGGTGATGCAGGGCTGGTGCTGGACGATCTCGATTTCGTGGAGACCCACGACTGCTTCACCATCGCTGAGCTCATGCAGTACGAAGCCATGGGGCTCACGCCATACGGTCAGGGGGAACGTGCCATACGTGAGGGTTGGACAGCCCGCGATGGCCGCTTCCCGGTGAATCCCTCTGGTGGGCTCAAGTCAAAAGGGCACCCGATCGGGGCCACCGGGGTTTCCATGCACGCCATGGCCGCCATGCAGTTGCGCGGTAGTGCGGGCGACATGCAACTGGACGCCGTCACACGTGCCGGCGTGTTCAACATGGGAGGCTCCGGAGTGGCCAACTACGCGAGCATCATGGAATCCGAGTGAATCGCGTCGGTTGGCAACTATCGAGGGCAAGCTATTGGGGGAACGAGGAATGCTGACTGGAAAAACCGCACTGGTCACCGGCTCCAGTAGTGGCATCGGGCTCGCTATTGCCACCCACCTGGCGCGCTCTGGCGCACGGTTGATGATACACGGCCTCGAGGATGATCAGCAGGGCGCGGCAATGGCGGAAACTGTTGCGGCTGAGTCCGGTGGCGAAGTGCATTATTGCTCCGCCGATCTATCCGATCCAGCGCAGATTGACGATTTGATGGATCGCGCTGCGGAAGCCTTCGGGGCCATCGACATCCTCGTCAACAATGCCGGAATTCAGTACACATCCCCGCTTGTGGAGTTTCCGGTCGACAAGTGGAACGCCATTCTGGCGGTCAATTTGAGCGCAGCATTCCACACCACCAAGGCCGCGCTGCCAGCCATGGAAAGGGCTGGCTGGGGTCGCATCGTCAATATCGCCTCGGTGCACGGGCTGGTGGCATCGAAAGACAAGGCCGCCTACTGCGCCGCCAAACACGGCCTGGTGGGTCTGACCAAGGTGATCGCGCTGGAGTATGCGGAAAAAGGGATCACCGCGAACTGCCTGTGCCCCGGATGGACCGATACACCGATCCTCGACTACCAGTTCGAGAAATACTCCGCAGACCACGATCTGTCACTGGCGGAAGGAACCCGTCAGTTGATCCAGACCAAACAACCCTATCCCG
>CBDVAK010000209.1:0-6290 GCA_965371945.1 uncultured Candidatus Competibacteraceae bacterium | reverse complement strand
CAAGCTCGATCACGAATGAACACGCCACCACTTCCGCACCCAGTTTCTCAACCAGTTCACAACTGGCCCGGGCGGTGCCTCCGGTCGCCAGCAGGTCGTCCACCAGCAAAATCCGCTCACCGGCAGCCGCGGCATCGACATGCACTTCGAGCGCGGTGGACCCGTATTCGAGATCGTAGCTGATGCTCTGTACGTCGTACGGCAGTTTGCCGGGTTTTCGCAAAGGGATAAATGGCAGGCGCAGTTCCCAGGCCGCCAGGGTGGCGAAGATGAAGCCACGCGCCTCCATCCCCGCTACCGCGTCGATCCTGCGATCCCGGTAGGGCTCCAGCAGATGGGCTACCGTTTCTCGCAGCAACAACGGATCACGCACCAGCGGCGTGATATCCCGAAACAGAATTCCCGGTTTGGGAAAGTCGGTGACATCCCTGATCGCCGCCCTGAGCCGCTCCACAAACATATGCCTCCCCCAGCAAGAGTCTGTCGCGACATGGTAGCCAATCCACGGCGGCACGCCTATCATCCCGGGAACACACAAGCGGTCACGCGAACGGTCGACATGTTCCATCTGCTGCTCAACGCCGATCTTTTCACTCCGGAGCCGCTGGGCCTCAATCATGTGCTGATCGCCGCGGACAGGGTGGCCTGGATCGGCCCCACGGCGCCCGATCTGGATCGCTCGCTTGGCGTCCATGTCGTGGACCTGGAAGGCCGCCGCGTGATTCCGGGTCTGATCGACTGTCACGCTCATGTCACCGGCGGCGGCGGGGAAACCGGTTACGCGTCGAGAATACCGCCGCTGGCGGTGCAACGATTCACCGCGGCCGGCATCACCACGGTGATCGGGTTGCTAGGCACCGACGACACGGTGCGCACCACCGGATCACTGGTGGCTGCGGTCCGGGGTCTGTTGGAGGAAGGCATCAGCGCCTGGTGTCACACCGGTGGCTATCACCTGCCGCCGACCACCCTGACCGGCAGCGTGCGGGGCGATATCGTCCACATCGACCGCATCATCGGGGTCGGCGAGACCGCGATCAGCGATCATCGCTCCAGCCAGCCGACTTTCGACGAACTGGTCAAAGTTGCGGCGGATGCCCATGTCGCCGGGCTGATGACCGGCAAGGCCGGCGTCGTCCATCTGCATCTGGGCCAGGGGGCACGCGGGCTGGAACTGGTGCGGCGCGCGCTGGATTCCACGGAACTGCCACCACGGGTCTTTAACCCGACCCATGTCAATCGCCGCAAGGCTTTGTTCGAAGAAGCCATGGTGCTCGCCAGACGTGGCTGTAGCATCGATATCACCGCGTTTCCGGTCGGTTTCGACCCGGACGCCTGGTCGGCGCAACAGGCCCTGTGCCGCTATCTCGATGCCGGCCTGCCGGCCGACCGGATCACCGTCAGTTCCGACGGCGGTGGTTGTCTGCCGCGTTTCGATCACCAGGGTGAGCTGGTGTCTATGGATATCGGCAAACCGGGCGCGCTCACCACCACGCTACAAGCACTGCTTGAACAGGGGCGGCCATTGCAACAGGTGTTGCCGGCATTCACCAGCAACGTGGCAGGACTGCTGCGACTGCCACGCAAGGGTCAGTTACGCCCCGGTTCAGACGCCGATCTGGTGGTGCTGGGCGCCGACCATTCGATCAGCGATGTCATGGCTCGTGGTCGCTGGCATGTGCGCGCCGGCGAGCAGATCATTCGTGCCCTGCTGGATGGCGATTGAATACCAGACCCCGACGGCCGGGTTCAGGCTCGCCCACCACAGTGGTAGGGGCTAAGATGATTCGGTATCAGGACTTGCCAGGGAGCTGCCCGTGAAGATAGTCGACACTTCGGTGTACGTAGGTCCGAACATCTACGCCTTGCTGCCGGTCATCCGTCACCAGGTGGATGCGGGCGCCCTCGCGGACTGGCCGACCGGCCGGCTGGATAGCAGCATCACGGACGCATTGCTGGCGGCCTTGCCGGCGCTTGCCGATGATGAACGGCTTAGCACAAGACTGAGTGAGGGCAGCGGTCTGGCGCTGCCGGAGCTCATGCAGATCGCCGCGCTGGAATTGCAACGAATGGCGGGAATCCAGGTCGAGTTCGGCACCACCCTGGCAGACCCGGATGGTCGCCACTACCAGGTCGTTTACGAATACCAGAACCGTGAAGTGGGCCTCGAAGCTGGCGAACTGGCTCTCAATCTGATCCACCACCTGCTGCCGGCGGATCTGCGCCCGGACGGCGATCCCGCGGAGCCTTTCGATTTCGACGACGAGCGTGACGATTTTATCCGTTTCACACAGCGCAGGGCCCTGGGGCCCAGCACCGCCTCACTGGTCGAGGCGGCGGAGGCGCGCGGTATCCCATGGCTGCGACTCAACGAGCACAGCCTCATCCAGCTCGGCCACGGCTGCTACCAAACCCGCATTCAGGCGACCGTCACCGGCGAAACCCGGCACATCGCCGTGGAACTGGCCTCCGACAAGGAAGAAACCAACCGCATACTCGGTGACCTGGGCCTGCCGGTGCCCCGGCAACAACTGGTCTACAGCGTGCGCAGAGCGCTCAGGGCGGCGGAGCGTATCGGCTACCCGGTGGTGGTCAAACCCTTCAATGCCAATCACGGCAGGGGAGTGTCGATCAACCTGTGCGATGAGGATGCGGTGGAAACCGCTTACGACAAGGCCCGGGAACACAGCCGCGGGGTGATCGTCGAGAGTTTTATTACCGGGCTCGATCACCGCCTGCTGGTGGTCAACGGCAAACTGGTGGCTGCTTCCAAGCGGGTTCCGGGACATGTGATCGGAGACGGCACCCACAACATCGAATGGCTGGTGGATCAGGTCAACAGCGATCCGCGGCGGGGAGTCGGACATGAAAAGGTGCTGACCCGGCTGGAGTTCGACCACCAGGCCGAGCGCTTGCTGGCGGACCAGGGCTACGACAGGAATACCGTACCCGGCGATCGCGAGGT
The DNA here is from genome assembly GCA_965371945.1 of uncultured Candidatus Competibacteraceae bacterium. Classification (GTDB taxonomy): domain Bacteria; phylum Pseudomonadota; class Gammaproteobacteria; order Competibacterales; family JAHEDQ01; genus CBDVAK01. The sequence continues at coordinate 3,325 of CBDVAK010000209.1, read as the reverse complement.
GGTCTACCTGCGCACCACCGCCAACCTTTCCACCGGCGGCACCGCGATCGACGTCACCGACATCATCCACCCCGACAATCGCGAAATGGCGATCCGCGCGGTCAAGGCCATCGGGCTCGATGTCGCCGGTGTCGACTACCTGACCTCGGACATCAGCGAGCCCTACCATGTCACCGGTGGCGCCATCTGTGAACTCAACGCCGCACCGGGCTTTCGTATGCACGTGGCTCCCACCGAGGGAACACCCCGGGACGTCGCCGGGCCGGTCATGGATATGTTGTTTCCGCCCGGTTCGCAAAGCCGCATACCGATTGCCGCGATCACCGGTACCAACGGCAAGACCACCACCTCGAGAATGCTCGCGCACATCCAGAAAATGGCCGGCCATACCGTGGGGCTGACCTCCACCGACGGCGTTTATATCGACGGCCAGTTGACCGTCAAGGGCGACATGACCGGACCGGCTTCGGCCAACATGGTGCTGCGCGACCCTTCGGTGGATGCCGCCGTATTGGAAACCGCGCGCGGTGGGCTGCTGCGCAGTGGCATGGCCTACCGCGAGTGCAACGTCGCGGCCTGTCTCAACGTCACCTCCGACCATCTGGGCCTGCGTGGCATCGATACCCTGGAAGGCCTGGCCGCGGTCAAGAGCATTGTGGTGCGGGTGGCGCGCGACGTTGTAGTACTCAACGCCGACGATCTGCAGTGCCTGAAGATGGCCGACCGCTGCACCGCGGAGCGAATCTGCTACATCACCCTCAACCACGACCACCCGCTGGTTCGTGAGCACATCCGCGAGGGCGGCCTGGCAGCCGTGCTCGAACAAGGCATGAATGGCCACATGATCGCCCTCTACGACAAAGGTCATCACATCCCGCTGCTGTGGAGCCATCTGATTCCGGCGACCCTGGAAGGGCGTGCTCTGCACAACGTACAAAACGCCATGTTCGCGGCTGCCATGGCCTATGCGCTGGACCTCAACCTGGAAAGCATTCGCCAAGGCCTGCGCACCTTCGACAGCAGCTACTATCAAGCTCCCGGTCGCATGAACGTCTATGACGAGCATCCTTTCAAGGTGGTACTCGACTACGCCCACAACCCGGCCGCGGTCAAGGTGATCTGCCAGGTGGTGCAGCGCCTGGATGTCACTGGCAGGCGAATCGTGGTACTGGCCGCACCGGGCGACCGGCGCGACGAGGACATCGAGGAAATCGCCGCCATGGCGGCCGGTCAGTTCGACCACTATGTCTGCCGTCAGGACGACAACCGGCGCGGCCGGGAACCCCTCGAGGTTCCCGAATTGCTGAGTCGCTCGCTGATCCGGCAGGGAGTCGACCCCACCCACATCACCATCATCGGCGATGAACAACAAGCCAACGAAGGTGCCCTGCAGATGGCGCGTGCCGGTGATCTGGTGCTGATCCTGTGTGACGCGGTGGCGCGCTCATGGAAACAGATCATCTACTTCGAGCCCGATGAATCGGTGACCAGGGAGTATCAGCACGAAGCCGGCACGATGGACCTCGGCACTCTCGATCTCGGCGACTTCAAACTCGATGGCAGTGTCCGGCTGGTGCGTGACAAACGTGGTGTGCGTCTTGCCAGCGACGGCCCGGACGACGGTGGTCCGTAACCATGGAACTCCTCGATTCGCGCCGCCTTACCGGTCCCAACCTGCTCTGGGAAAAACCCGGAGCGGTACTCGACATCCGTTTCGACGACGAGGATGTCGAAACGGTGATCCGGGACTGGGAACTGCAGGCTCGCAGAATTCTGGACGCACTGGGATGGGATCAGGAAAGCACCCGCGTACGTCGCTTCCCGAACGGCGCCAGTCTCGCCATCTCGGCACCGCGCGATGTGCTCTACGCAGCCACCGAGATCAATGAATGGGCCTGGGATGCGGCATGCACCGTTGCCGGGGGCAAACGCCAACCGGATCTGGAGCCCACTCTCGAGCAACTCTGGAATACCGTCGAGGACGAGATCAATCCACCCCTGCGCGCCCTGTTGCTGGAAGCCAAGCGGCGCAACATTCCGACCCTGAGCGACGATGACTGCCTGTCGCTGGGACTGGGCAAAGGCTCGCACTGTTACCCGGTGGACGCCTTGCCGGAGCCCGCGGCGATACCGTGGCAGGATCTCCACGCCATCCCGGTGGGATTGATTACCGGCACCAACGGCAAGACCACTTCGGTGAGGCTGGCCGCACGGATCGCCAGGGGCGCCGGGTTCCACGCGGGAGTGAGCAGTACCGACTGGATCGCAGTTGATGACGATATCCTCGACCGCGGTGACTATTCCGGCCCTGGCGGCGCCCGATCCGTGCTCCGTGACCCAAGGGTCGACCTGGCGGTACTGGAAACAGCACGAGGCGGCCTGCTCCGCCGTGGTCTGGGGCTGGACCAGGCCAGCGCCGCACTGATCACCAACGTGGCGTCCGACCATCTGGGCGAGTTTGGGGTGGAAACCCTGCAGGAACTGGCGGACGTCAAATGGATCGTAACCCGGGCACTGCGTCATGGCGGCAGACTGGTGCTCAATGCCGCCGACCCGCTGCTGGTCGAACGCGCGCGCCGCTGGCCGCAGCCGATCACCTGGTTCAGCACCGACCCGGAGGCGCCCGCTCTGCTGGAGGGGTTGCGTACGCCGGGCAATGCGGCTTGCACCATCAGGGAAGGTGAACTGGTATGGATGGCGGAAGGTGAAACGACTCCGATCGTGGCGGTCAACGAGGTTCCCATTACCCTGGAGGGTGCCGCGACCTACAACATCTGCAATGCCCTGGGCGTGATCGGTCTGTGCGTGGCACTGGGTATCAGTCTCGCCGACATCGCCGCGGGACTGCGCCTGATGCAACCCGCGGACAACCCCGGCCGGGCCAACCTCTATCGCATCGGCGGCGCCCGGGTCATTGCTGATTTCGCCCACAATCCACACGGTATGCAGGCGCTGCTGGAGCTGGGGCGCAACATGCCGGCAAAGCGGCGCCTGCTGGTCACCGGCCAGGCCGGTGATCGCAGTGACGAGGATATCCGTCAGCTCGTGGATGCCGCCGTCGGACTCGATCTCGACCGCGTGATCATCAAGCGTATGGAGAAATACAATCGCGGTCGCGCCGATGGCGAGGTCGCCGCCATGATGCGCCAACGGTTTCTGGAACTCGGTGTTGATGCCGACCGGATTCACGAATGCAACGAGGAGATGGATGCCATCACCGAGGCCCTGCGATGGGCGCAGCCCGGTGACCTGGTGCTGCTGCCCATCCATGAAGACCGCGAGGCCGCATTGGCCTATTTGCAGGCGCGCCAGAAAGACAGCTGAA
>CBDVAK010000208.1:0-6390 GCA_965371945.1 uncultured Candidatus Competibacteraceae bacterium | reverse complement strand
AGGCTGATACTGTCCGGCCACCAAACCGTATACGGGGGGAGCAGATGATGGCGCTCGCCAAAGTTACGCTCGAAGACAAGTACCAACTCGAATCCGGCCGTGTCTTTCTGACCGGCACGCAGGCGCTGGTGCGACTGCCGATGATGCAGCAGCATCGCGATCATCACGCCGGTCTCAATACCGCCTGTTTTATCTCGGGATACCGGGGCTCACCGCTGGGAGGCTTTGATCAGGCTCTGTGGCGCGCCCGGGACTTTCTGCGCAACAACCACATTCATTTCCAGCCGGGTGTCAACGAGGATCTCGGTGCCACCGCGGTGTGGGGCAGCCAGCAGGTCAATATGTTCGAAGGCGCTCGCTACGACGGTGTCTACAGCATGTGGTACGGCAAGGGGCCCGGCGTCGACCGTACCGGGGACGTGTTCAAACACGCCAACCACGCGGGCACCTCGCGCTATGGCGGGGTACTCGCCATCGCCGGGGACGATCATGCCTGCAAGTCATCGACGCTGCCGCACCAGAGCGAGTACGCGTTTATCGATGCGCAAATGCCGGTACTCAATCCTTCCGGTGTTCAGGAAATACTCGATCTGGGAATCTTCGGTTGGGAACTGTCGCGTTTCTGCGGCTGCTGGATCGGTTTCAAGACCATTGCCGAAACGCTGGACTCATCAGCCTCGGTGGAGGTCGACCCGCACCGGGTCGAGATCGTGATCCCCGCGGATTTCGAAATGCCCCCCGGTGGCCTGCATATCCGCTGGCCCGACAAACCGCTGGAACAGGAACTGCGGCTTCAACAATACAAGCTCTACGCAGCGCTGGCCTTCGTGCGCGCCAACCGCCTCGATCGTGTGGTCATGGACAGCCCGCAACCCCGGTTCGGCATCGTCACCACCGGCAAATCCTATCTCGACGTGCGCCAGGCATTGGATGACCTGGGAATCGACCAACAACTGGCGGCCGACATCGGTCTGCGGGTCTACAAAGTAGCCATGACCTGGCCACTGGAGCGCGAGGGTGCACGGGCTTTCGCAGAGGGCCTCGAAGAGATCCTGGTGGTAGAGGAAAAGCGTGCGGTCATCGAGAACCAGTTCCGCGAACAGCTCTACAACTGGCGAGCCGACGTACGCCCGCGGGTGGTGGGCAAATTCGACGAAAACGGCGAGTGGGTGCTGCCATCCGCCGGTGAGCTGACGCCAGCGCGCATCGCCCGGGTCATCGCCGATCGCGTCGACCGTTTCTGTACCAGCGAACGAATCCGCGAACGCCTGGCTTTTCTGGAGGCCAAGGAACAAGCCCTATCCCGACCCAGAGTGGTGCTGGAACGGGTTCCCCACTTCTGTTCGGGTTGCCCGCACAACACCTCCACACGGGTACCCGAAGGCAGCCGCGCCATTGCCGGTATCGGTTGTCACTACATGGCGACCTGGATGGACCGTCGTACCGAGACCTTTTCGCAGATGGGCGGGGAAGGTGCCGCCTGGATCGGCCAGGCGCCATTTACCGAAACCCGCCACGTATTCCAGAACCTTGGCGACGGCACCTACTTTCATTCCGGTCTGCTGGCAATCCGCGCAGCGCTGGCAGGTAACTGCAACATCACCTACAAGATACTCTACAACGACGCGGTGGCCATGACTGGCGGGCAACCGGTCGACGGGGCACTGTCAGTGCCCAGGATGACCCATCAACTCTACGGTGAAGGCGTGCGCCGCATCGACATCGTCAGTGAGGAACCGGGCTCATATGCCGGGCAGGGTGGATTCGCCGCGGGCGTAACCCTGCACCCGCGCAGCGAGTTCAACCACCTGCAGCGGGAACTGCGCGAGGTACCCGGCGTGTCGGTTCTGATCTACGACCAGACCTGCGCCACGGAGAAGCGCCGTCGCCGCAAGCGCGGACTGATGCCCGACCCGGCCAAGCGGGCCTTTATCAACCAAGCGGTTTGCGAGGGCTGTGGCGACTGTGGAACGGCCTCCAATTGTCTGTCGGTGATTCCGGTGGAGACCGCGCTGGGTCGCAAACGCGCCATCGACCAATCCTCCTGCAACAAGGACTTTTCCTGCCTGGACGGCTTTTGCCCGAGCTTTGTCACCGTGCACGGTGGCGGTTTGCGCAAACGCCAGGCGAGTGCTGATCAGGCCGCCGAATTTCCGCATCTGCCTGAACCGCAACTACCCACGGTGGACATACCCTACGGCATCCTGGTCACCGGTGTCGGCGGCACCGGCGTGGTGACCATCGGCGCCCTGCTGGGCATGGCGGCTCACATCGAAGGCAAGGGGTGCACGGTTCTGGACATGACCGGTCTGGCGCAGAAGTTCGGCGCGGTGGTGAGCCACGTACGCATCGCCAAGACCCCCGAGGACATCCATGCAGTGCGTATCGCCGCCGGTGGCGCCAATCTGCTGCTGGGCTGCGACCTGGTGGTCGCCGCCGGGTTCGACGCGCTCAGCAAGCTCGATCGCAACCGTAGCTGCGCGGTGGTCAACCGCCATCACTCGATGACCTCGGAGTTTTTGCGCCATCCCGACATGGCGTTCCCCGGCACCGCCATGGAATCAGCGATCTGTGAGGCCGCCGGCGACGACCACTGCGTGTTCGTCGAGGCAACCCGCATCGCCACCGCCCTGCTGGGCGATTCGATCGCCGCCAATCTGTTCCTGGTCGGATTCGCCTGGCAGAAAGGGCTGATACCACTGTCGCGGGAATCCATAGAGCAGGCCATCGAACTCAATGGCGTGGCTGTCAAAGCCAATCTGCAGGCCTTTCTGTGGGGCCGCCGCAATGCCCATGATGCCGCTGCCGTGGAGACATTGTTGACAGCGGCCAGCGATCAGGAACCCCTGCCGTCGAGCATCGAAGAGATTACCAGCCACCGTGTGACGTTGCTCACCGCCTACCAGAACAGAGCTTATGCACGCCGCTACACCGCGCTGGTGGAGCGGGTCCGCGAGCGTGAGCAGCAATGTTGCCCGGGCGAGCAGGGTCTGACCCGGGCGGTGGCGGAAAACTATGCGCGGCTGCTGGCCTATAAGGACGAATACGAGGTAGCCAGACTGTTTACCGATGGCAGCTTCCGCAAGCAACTCGAACAACAGTTCGAGGGTGGTTATCGTCTGAGGTTTCACATGGCGCCACCGATCTTCGCCAAGATCGATGCGGACACGGGCCACGCTTTGAAGCGCAGCTTCGGCCCCTGGATGATGGGCGTGATGTCGCTGTTGTCCCATTTGAAATGGCTGCGTGGCACCTTCCTCGATCCATTCGGCAAGAGCGCCGAAAGACGCCAGGAACGACAGTCTATCGTCGACTACCAGCGCGACGTCGATGAACTGCTGGCGAGCCTGGATACTGGAAACCATGCCCTCGCGATAGAGATTGCCGGTCTGCCGGCCAAGATCCGCGGTTTCGGCCACGTTCGGCAGGCCAACCTGTCTGCCGTCAGCGTGGAACGCGAACGACTGTTGACGGCATTCAAGAACCCCGACCAGAGGCAAGAAGCAGCATGAGCGTATTCGATCACCCTGATTTCGACGATCATCAGCAGGTGGTTTTTTGCCGGGATGCGGACAGTGGGCTGCGCGCGATCATCGCCATTCACAACAGTAACCTCGGCCCGGCTCTGGGCGGCTGCCGGATGTGGCCCTATCCGTCGGAAGCCGAAGCACTGCGGGACGTGCTGCGTCTGTCACGCGGCATGACCTACAAATCGGCCATCACCGGTCTGCCACTGGGCGGGGGCAAATCGGTGATACTCGGAGACCCGCACAAAGACAAGAGCGAAGCCCTGCTACGGGCCATGGGCCGTTTCGTCGACAGTCTCGGCGGCCGCTACATCGCCGCCGAGGATTCCGGAACCTCAGTGGCCGATCTCAAGATCATGGCGCTGGAAACCGAGCACATTGCGGGCGTCCTGCAAAAGCAGGCCGCGGAGGGCGGGACCCGCAGCGGCGATCCCTCACCGGCCACCGCCTATGGTGTGTTCGTGGGGTTACGCGCGGCGCTGAGCCACCGCACCGGCAGCGACAAACTGGACAACGTCAAAGTGGCCATACAGGGTGTCGGCAGTGTTGGCTACCGGCTGGCAGGCCTGCTAAAGGAGGCCGGCGCCAAAATCTGGGTCACCGATGTCTGGCCACAAGCCGTGCAACGGGCGGTGAATGATCTGGGCGCCACCGCGGTGACCGCGGAGCAGATCTATGATCTCGATGTCGACGTGTTCTCCCCCTGCGCGATGGGCGCGGTGCTGGACGATCAGACCATCCCGCGTCTGTGCGCCGACATCGTCGCCGGTGCCGCCAACAACCAGTTGGCAGCAGCGCGCCACGGCCAGGCGTTGCGCGAACGCGGCATCCTCTATGCACCCGACTATGTGATCAACGCCGGCGGCATCGTCGACTGCGCGGTTGAACGCAGCGGTGAGGATCGTGAGACCCTGCTGAGGCAGGTGGAAGGCATCAACGATACTCTGCTGGAGATCTTCGCGCGGGCCGACCGCGAACAGCGACCCACCAACGAGATCGCGGACCATATCGCCGAGGAGCGGTTTCTCAAGACCAAATAACAGGGATCACGATGAACCTGTCCGAAGCACTGCTGCAGGCCCTCAGGGATCACGGCGCCAGCGAAATATTCGGTATCCCCGGCGACTTCGCGCTGCCTTTTTTCAAGGTCATCGAAGAATCCGGCATCCTGCCGCTCTATACCCTGAGTCACGAACCAGCGGTGGGTTTTGCCGCCGATGCCGCGGCGCGCTTCAATTGCAAGCTGGGAGTGGCCGCGGTGACCTACGGCGCCGGTGCTCTCAACATGGTCAACCCAGTGGCTTCCGCCTATGCGGAGAAATCACCACTGGTGGTCATCTCCGGCGCCCCCGGTAGCGGCGAGAGCAGTGCCGGCCTGTTGCTGCACCACCAGGCCAGAACGCTGGACTCACAGTACCGGGTGTATCGGGAGGTCACTTGTGACCAGACCCGTCTCGACGATGCCGACAGCGCTCCCGACGAGATCGCCCGTGTACTGCACAATTGCCAGAAATATTCCCGACCCGTCTACATCGAGCTGCCCAGGGATTTGGTACTGAGCCCGTGCCGCCCGGTGCCTGCGCTGCCGGCCGAACAGGTCGATGACGCAGCCTTGCAGGCCTGTGTCGACGAAATGCTGGCACGATTGGCGGGCGCCAGCTCACCGGTGTTGATGGTGGGTGTCGAGGTTCGCCGTTACGGGCTGGAGCAGAAGGTTTCGGAGCTGGCTCGCAAACTGGGGCTGCCGGTGGTGACCAGCTTCATGGGTCGCGGCCTGCTGGCGGAATCAGGAGCGCAGTTGCTGGGCACCTATATGGGTGTCGCCGGCGATGCAGCGCTGACGCACCGGGTCGAGCATTCGGATGCCCTGTTGCTGCTGGGCGTGTTGTTGTCGGATACCAATTTCGGCGTGTCGCGACGGCAGATCGATTTGCGAAAGTGCATACAGGTAGTCGACCGGCAGGTCTCAATGGGCTATCACCAGTATTCTGATATCCCGCTGGACGCTCTGGTCAACGAGTTGCTGGCACGCGTGAGCGATCATCAACAGGCGGAAGCCTCCCCGGTGCGTGCCTATCCCAGCGACCTGTGCAGTGACGAGCAAACCATCACCCCGACCGATATCGCACGCGGCGTCAACGATCTGATGAATCGCCACGGACTGTTTCCAATCGCTTCCGACATGGGCGACTGCCTGTTTACCGCGCTCGATATGCATCATACCGCGATCGTTGCACCCGGCTACTACGCCACCATGGGTTTCGGGGTTCCGGCCGGACTGGGGGTGCAGGCAGCAACCGGCGAGCGACCGCTGATCCTGGTCGGTGACGGTGCGTTTCAGATGACCGGCTGGGAACTGGGCAATTGCCGGCGCTACGGTTGGGATCCCATCGTATTGTTGTTCAACAATTCGAGCTGGGAAATGTTGAGAACCTTCCAGCCCGAATCCACATTCAACAACCTGGACGACTGGAAGTTCGCGGACATGGCCGCAGCCATGGGCGGTGACGGCATCCGCGTGCATACCCGCGCTGAACTAGCAGCCGCACTGGAGCTGTCGGCCACCCGGCGTGGACGTTTTCAGCTCGTGGAGATCATGATTCCACGAGGCGTGCTGTCGGAAACCCTGTCCCGCTTCGTCGACGGCGTGCGCCGCCTGCAACAGCAGACGCCGCCGGCCGAGACCTGAGGCGATTGCTGTCAAATCGCCTTAACGGCGGTCGCCAGCAACCATTGTGGAAAGCCGGGATTCAGCGCGGGCAAAGGTGCTGCCCAATGGGGTACGCCACAGACCGTAACCGACCAGCACACCGGTGCTGTTGGCGATCATGTCGCGGACTTCCATCACGCGCACGCCGAACAG
>CBDVAK010000207.1:0-6399 GCA_965371945.1 uncultured Candidatus Competibacteraceae bacterium | reverse complement strand
ATGGCATTGACCGGGCGGCTCGCCTATATGGATCAACGCGACCTGCTCTATCCCTGGCTCAGTGTGCTCGACAACATTTGTCTGGGCGCCAGGCTGCGTGGTGAGGCTGCCGACCTGGAACGCGCCCACGGATTGCTGGAGGCCGTTGGTCTGGGCCAGGCTGGCGGTCACTACCCACGGGTGTTGTCCGGTGGCATGCGTCAACGTGCGGCGCTGGCGCGAACCCTGATGGAAGACCGGCCGCTGGTGTTGATGGACGAACCGTTTTCGGCCCTGGATGCGGTCAGCCGCTATCACCTGCAGGCTCTGGCAGCCGCTTTGTTGCGCGGTCATACCGTGTTGCTGGTCACTCATGATCCGCTGGAGGCCTTGCGAATCGGGCACCAGGCTCTGGTATTGAGCGGCACGCCAGCGACTCTGAGCGAACCAATGCGGATTCCCGGGCTACCGCCGCGTACCATCCCGAACCCTGAGTTGGTGGCGTTGCAGGCTGAACTGATGGCGCGTCTGGGCATGCGGCAATGAGTGCGATGCGGGTGCTACACGGTGGCGCCGGGCGCTGGTTGGTGGTAGGCGTCGTTTTGTTGCTGGCCTGGCAGGGTGTGGTGTGGGTGACCGGTGTGCCACGGTTTATCCTGCCGTCGCCGCTGGGCGTCGGCGCCGCGCTGACTGGCAATGTGGCCCTGATCGGCCGCAATTTCCTGGTCACCGCGCTGGAGATCGGCTTGGGTTTGCTTTGCGGTACCGTGCTGGGGGCTACTTGTGCGCTGGTCATCGACCATTATCGAAGCGCGCGTCGCTGGCTTATGCCGGTGTTGGTGGCCAGCCAGGCAGTGCCGGTATTCGCGTTGGCGCCGTTACTGGTGTTGTGGCTCGGTTACGGTATGGTGTCGAAGGTGGCGATGGCCACCCTGATCATATTCTTCCCGGTAATGGCTTCATTTCTCGACGGTTTGCGCCGCACCGAACCCGGCTGGGTCGATTTGGCCCGAACCATGACCGCGGCACCAGGCCGGGATCGCCTTGGCAACCGCCTGGCGCTGTTGCGTCAGGTCCGGATTCCCGCTGCGCTGCCGGCGCTGGCGTCGGGGCTGAGGGTGGCGGTCGCGGTCGCGCCGATCGGGGCGGTGATTGGCGAGTGGGTGGGGTCCAGTGCCGGCCTGGGCTATCTGATGCTGCATGCCAATGCTCGCATGCAGACCGATCTGATGTTTGCGGCGCTGTTGGTCCTGTCGGTGTTTGCGGTGCTGTTGTGGGTTCTGGTTGACGGTCTTCTGCGCCGTCTTATTCCGTGGCAGGCCGACAGCCTGTCATCCTTGACGAGGTAGACAGGTAGTGAGACACAAACGCTTGGCGGTGTGGATGTTTGCGGTTACTGCGGTGCTGGGGGCCTCGCCACTGGCGGCAGCTGAACGACTGGTGGTGATGCTCGACTGGTTCGTCAATCCCGATCACGCACCACTGGTAGTTGCCAGCCAGCGCGGATTGTTCGCGCAGCAGGGTCTCGAAGTGGAGCTGGTGGCGCCTGCCGATCCCAACGATCCGCCAAAGTTGGTAGCGGCTGGCAAGGTCGATCTGGCGGTCTCCTATCAACCGCAGTTACAGGTTCATGTGGCGCAGGGGCTGCCGCTCAGACGCATTGCCACACTGGTCGCGACACCGCTCAATTCGCTGGTGGTGCTGGCGGACGGTCCGGTGCGATCGATCGCCGATCTCAAAGGGCGCAAAGTGGGTTATTCGGTCGGCGGGTTCGAGGATGCGGTGTTGGGCGCCATGCTCGAACACAACGGTCTCAAGCTCGATGATGTCGAGCGCATCAACGTCAACTTCTCGTTGTCAGCGTCGCTGCTCAGTGGACAGGTCGATGCAGTAATCGGCGCGTTCCGCAACTTCGAACTCAACCAGATGGATATCGAGGGTTACCCGGGCCGCGCCTTTTTCGTCGAGGAGGAGGGCGTGCCGGCATATGACGAACTGATCGTAGTGGCCAACAGCGAGCGCCTCGATGACCCCAGACTAAGGCCGTTTCTGGCCGGTCTGGAAGCCGGGGTTCAGTTTCTGGTCAACCACCCGCAGCAAAGCTGGGAGTCGTTCGTGGAGGCCTACCCGGACCTCGACGACGAGCTGAACCGACGTGCCTGGAACGATACCCTGCGCCGTTTCGCGTTGCGTCCCGCGGCACTGGACCGAGAACGATACCGCCGCTTCGCGCTGTTTCTGCAGGAACGTGGGATGATCGACCGGGTGTTGCCGGTGGAGGACTACGCGGTGGAACTCTGACAGGTATAGACTGGTCCTCAATGGATGAGCGGAGACATGGATTGCAAGTACCACTGCTGACCGGCCTGCTGGGGTTGCTGTTGTGTAGCCCGGTCGAGGCCACACAGGTGTTTCGTTGGGTGGACGCACAAGGCGTGGTCCAGTTCAGTGACGCACCGCCCACGGTACCGGTTGCCGACATCCTGATCATCGATACGCCGGTTTTTGCCCGAGGCGCGAACCCGGACAGCGATTACTACTCGATCGTCAATCAGAACCGGCGCATGGAGCAGAGCAGGCTGGCCCGTGAAAAGCTGCGTGCCGAACAGCAGGCGGCACTGGAAAAGCTGAAGCTGGAAAGGGAACGGATCGCGCTGCAGTCACAGCGCTACGATGATCGTGATCGTGGCTATGCGGTCTGGGGCTGGGGTGGTTACCGCGGGGGTTACTACCGGCCTCGTTACCCCAGGTATCAAGGGCGGCACCAGGTCATCCAACGTTATCCCTACCCAAATCGCCCCCGTCATCGCACTTCAAGACTGATGCCACCGCGTGGTCGGGGTATTTCCACCGGCGTCAGCCGGCGACCACGCCAGCCCCGTTGAGCCGGCCTGCTTACGCCTGAACCTCTATTCCATGCGGGTCACTCGCACAGTCACATCGCCGCTGTTGTTCCAGTACAGAAACGGGATGTCGTTGGCGAAAACTTCCAGCTCGCCGCTGGCGGGGGCACGTATGACCACCGACTCATCGATCGGGAAACAGATATCCCGGCGACCCACCAGCGAACCGGTCAGTTCGAACCATCGCTGCTCCGGACAGGCGCGCAGTTTGCGGCCCCAGGCCAGCCAGGCCGGGTCATGACCGTTGATGGGCAGATCCCCCAGGTACCAGTCATCCCAGCCATCCTTGGCGGTGGCGTCGATACGGTACCGGCCATGCTCGACCAGCAGGATGCCGCTGCGATTGTGCGGGTTGGCGGCGCAGATATGAAAACTGCGTGATTTGCCGACCGGCAGCGGCGAGGCCTCGTCAATCACACCGGCCTTGCCGCGGTCCGCGCAGGTTTGATAGCCGTCGGCGACCAGATACCCGATGGCGGCGGCGAGCCCGATTATCGTGACCACCAATCTTCGCATCGATGATCCTTTGGATGCGTATGGGTTTGACCCACCCCAGCCTCCCATGAGGCTCGCGCCTGTTCTGTGACTTTCGTCACACAGTATACCCACGGCACACCGGTTTTCGGCTTCCATCACACGCGCCTTGGCGCGGATGGCTGCGTTGGAAATGCTTGCTGTAGTGCGGCTGGAGCGGCGCATTCCCGCCTTGCCCTCCACGCCAATGCACACACGCTCAAAACCGAATACCGGCATGCCGCGGGTATAGCCCGCGCTCCTATTCCCGGTAGCGGCCTGCCACCTGGTCATAGTCGTCGAATCCGACCAGCTCCCGCAATGCCCCGAACGATTTCAGGCCTGCCGGCTGGTGACCCGTACGCAGGGTTTCCAGGGCTTGCTCCATTGCTGCCACCGCGCTGCTCAGCAGCGTCAGCGGGTAGGCGGCAATCTGGTAGCCGAGTTGCTGCAGTTGCGCGGGTGGCAGTATCGGCGTGTGCCCCTGCTCCAGCATGTTGGCCATCTTCGGGCCGGGTACCGCCGCACAGTAGCGTTGCATTTCATGGATATCGGCGGGCGCTTCCAGGAAGGTGATGTCGGCACCCATCTCGCGGAAAGCGAGGCATCGATCGATGGCTTCCTGGAGACCGTGGGTGGCGCGGGCGTCGGTACGCGCCATGATCACGATATCGCTGCCCTGCTGTTGACGGGCATCCAATGCCGCCTGGATACGGGATTCGGCGGCACTGCGGCTGACCACGCGCTTGCCTTCGGTGTGACCACAGCGTTTCGGCCAGACCTGATCCTCGATCATGATGCCCGCAAAACCTGCCGCGGCATAGCCGCGCACGGTGCGGCGTACATTCATCGCGTTGCCATAGCCGGTGTCACCGTCACCGATCACCGGGATGGTGATGGCGGCGCATATGTTGCGCCCCTGGTCCAGCATCTCCGCGTAGCTGATCAACCCGGTGTCCGGCGTGGCCAGGCGGGCGGCGGACACCGCGAAGCCGCTCATAAAGGTCAGGGCGAATCCGGCTCGTTCAACCAATCTGGCCGACAGGGCATCGAAGCAGCAGGGCATCACCAGCAGTTCGGAGCCGGTCAGCAGCTCGCGCAGGCACTGGGCGGGGCGCGCGTCGTTGATCAATGGTCGGACTCCGTGACAGGTGGGTCGGGCCGGCAGGCCGGGCATTGTCATCGTCTCTTGTTCATCGGCGTCGGCCTGCTATGGTGCGTGGATTAGGAGGCTGTCCGAGAATAGCGATCGTAGCGAGGGCTTGTCCGCAGTAGATCAGTCTGTTCTCGGACAGCCTCCTGATATGTCACTTGGAATCCTAGTTCGAAGCCGCGGAGGCATGCGCTTGGCCAAGGGAACCCACGAATATCACGACGACCCGCGCAATGCGAACATACTGGTCGATGTCAACGGCGATCATTTCCCGCGCGCGCAGGCCAGCGTGTCGGTGTTCGACAGTGGCTTCATACTCGGCGACGGCATCTGGGAGGGTTTGCGGGTACACAATGGTCGCATCGCTTTTCTGGACGCCCACCTGCAGCGGCTGTACCAGGGCGCGAGGGCGCTGGATCTGGATATCGGCGTCGACCGCGCGGGCCTCAGTGAGCGCCTCCATGCGCTGCTGGAGGCCAACGGTATGCGCGAGGGTGTGCACATCCGTTTGATGGTCAGCCGCGGTGTCAAGGCCACGCCCTACCAGGATCCGCGCGTCACCATTGGCCCGGCGACCGTGGTGATCATCGCCGAATACAAACAGGCGTTGCCGGAAACCGCCAGCAAAGGTGTGCGCCTGTTTACCGTGCATGTGCGCCGCGGTGCACCCGATGTACAGGATCCCAAACTCAACAGCCATTCGAAGTTGAACTGTATACTGGCCTGCATTCAGGCTGCCAAGGCGGGTGTTGACGAGGCTTTGATGCTGGATCCGCATGGCTTCGTGGCGACCTGCAATTCCACCCACTTCTTTATCGTCCGTGGCGGCGAGGTGTGGACGTCCAGCGGCGACTACTGCCTGGACGGAATCACTCGCGGCAACGTCATTGGTTTGTGCCGCGACAACGGTATTCCAGTGTTCGAAAAAAACTTTAGCCTGATCGATGTCTATGGCGCGGAGGAGGCTTTCGTGACGGGTACCTTTGCCGGTCTGGCGCCGGTGTCCGAGGTCGATGGTCGTGAATTCGGTGGGCCGCTGCCCGGGCCGCTGACCGGGCGCCTGCAGTTGCTCTATATGTATCTGCTGGAGCGGGAGTGCGGTGGTGACTGAGCCCATTCGCATCGCGATGTGGTCGGGCCCACGCAATATCTCCACCGCCATGATGCGCGCCTGGGAAAACCGGGATGACACCGCGGTCAGCGACGAACCTTTGTACGGTCACTACCTCAAGGCGACCGGTCTGCCCCATCCAGGCGCGGAGGAGATCATGGCCGCGCAGGATACCGATTGGCGCCGGGTGATCGCCTCGATCACCGGGCCGGTGCCCGGGGGCAGGCCGATCTGGTACCAGAAACACATGACCCAGCATCTGCTGCCCGAGATCGACACCGTCTGGCTGGGCAGTTTGCGACATTGTTTTCTGATCCGCAGCCCCGAGGCGGTACTGGCCTCCTATGCCAGAACCCGGCCCGATGTGGTCGCGGATGATCTGGGGTTTCTGCAGCAGGAGCGGATATTTGCACAGGTCCGCGAGCGGCTGGGCAGCGTACCGCCAGTGCTGGATTCGGTGGATGTGTTGGCTAACCCTGAAACTCTATTGAGGCGGCTGTGCGCGGCGCTCGACGTGCCGTTTTCGCAAAGCATGCTCCACTGGCCGGCCGGGCCTCGCGACAGCGACGGCGTCTGGTGCCGATACTGGTATGCCACGGTAGAACGCTCGACCGGGTTCGCGCCACCTGTTGCCACGCAACCCGACCTGTCCCCGCCGTTGCGGGAGATTGCCGATGTCTGCCGCCCCGCATACGAAGCGCTCTACCGGCATCGGTTGTGAGGCAGGTGAGGATGGGGTC
>CBDVAK010000206.1:0-6461 GCA_965371945.1 uncultured Candidatus Competibacteraceae bacterium | reverse complement strand
CCTGACGCGGGTATAACCGTAAAGTGTTCCTCGTTTTTCCCGGCGGCGTCAGGCAGTACAATACAATTGTTTGGGCCGGCAGGTCCGGCGTCGAAGTCATTCGTGAGAGGTGTCGAGATGGAAGTGCTGGAAAGAATTCGTCAACAGGTGGAAGGTCACCCGGTCCTGATTTACATGAAGGGAACGCCGCAGTTTCCCATGTGCGGCTTCTCCAGTCGTGCGGTCGAGGCACTCAGCGCGACCGGTATAGAGTTCGCCTACGTCAACATACTGCAGGATCCCGAGGTCTTCGAGAACCTGCCGAAGTTCGCCGACTGGCCAACATTCCCGCAGGTCTATGTCGATGGCGAGTTGATCGGTGGCTGTGACATTACCCTGGAAATGTCACAGTCCGGTGAACTCAAGCAGGCCATGGAGGCGGCCGCAAGCAAGGCCAAGTCCACGCAAGCAGACGAAAGCGGCTAAGGGGGCAGTTCCTGGTCAGGTTGCTGGCGGCCAGCCGCCCAGCGCCTGCCAGCGGTTGACGATGGTGCAGAATAAGTCGGCTGTGCGCTCTGCATCATAGATGGCGGAGTGGGCCTGGTCGGAATCCCACTCCAGTCCCGCTGCCTCCACTGCACGCGCCAACACGGTCTGGCCATAGGCCAGGCCGCCGAGCGAGGCGGTGTCGAAGCTGCTGAACGGGTGGAACGGATTGCGTTTCATGTTGCAGCGTGATACCGCAGCGTTGATGAAGCCAAGATCGAAAAACGAGTTGTGCCCCACCAGGATCGCACGCGAGCAATCGTGCTCCTTTATTTCCGTGCGGATCAGGCGAAACAGCTCCGGCAGCACCTGTTTCTCGGCACGTGCCATGCGAAAAGGGTGGTAAGGGTCGATCCCGGTGATTTTAAGCGCGGCCTCTTCGATGTTGGCACCCGCAAAAGGCTCCAGGTGGTAGGCTACCGTCTGTTTCCGGCGCAACAGCCCTTCGGTGTCCATTTCCAGGGTCACCGCAGCCAGTTCCAGCAGGGCGTCCGTGTCAGCATTGAATCCGCCGGTCTCTACATCGACCACCACCGGCAGAAACCCCCGGAAGCGACCTGCCATGGGGCACTTGGGCGAGTTCACGTCGCGGTATCGCCGCTGGCGAGCGTCGAACCGGTGTCGATCCCTGTCGGGGGCTCGGTCATCAATTTCCAGTGCAGGGTTTCATCCGCGTACAAGGGTACCAGTTCACCACCCGCGCAGGGGTAGCTCGCGGGCACCTGCCAGGACTCCCGGGTCAGGGTGATGCGATTGCGGTGGCGTGGCAACCTGTAGAAATCCGCGCCATGAAAACTGACGAAAGCCTCCAGTCTGGCCAGTGCACCGGCCTGTTCGAACGCGGTCGCGCATAGCTCCAGTGCTGCATGGGAGTTGAAGATCCCGGCGCAGCCACAAGCGGCCTCCTTGCGATCACGGGCATGAGGTGCGCTGTCGGTACCCAGGAAAAATTTCGGGTTGCCGCTGGTCGCGGCCCGCAGCAGGGCCTGTCGGTGAGACTCGCGTTTGAGTACGGGAAGACAATAGTGATGGGGGCGGAGCCCGCCCTGGAACAGTGCGTTGCGGTTTTGCAGCAAATGGTGTGGGGTGATCGTGGCCGCTACGTTGGTGGCTGCCTGGCATACGAACTCCACAGCATACGCGGTGGTGATGTGCTCCAGTACGATGCGCAGCTTCGGGAACCGCAGCGTCAACGGGGTGAGTGTACGGTCGATGAACACCTGCTCGCGGTCGAATACATCGACCGTCGGGTCGGTGGATTCGCCGTGGATCAACAGCGGCAGGTCCAGATCCGACATGGCCGCCAGCGCGTCATCGACACGACGGATTTCGGTGACACCGGAATCCGAGTGGGTTGTCGCTCCGGCCGGATACAGCTTGACCGCATGGATGCGTTGGTCGGCGGCTGCCAGTGCGATGTCTGCGGCGCTGGTGTGGTCCGTGAGATAGAGGGTCATCAAGGGTTCGAAGTTGCTACCGGGTGGTACCGCTGCCAGTATCCGTTGGCGGTACTCGATCGCCAGCCGGGCATTGGTGACCGGCGGGTCCAGATTGGGCATGACGATGGCGCGGCCGAACTGGCGGGCGCTGAAGGGGACGGTGGTGCGCAGTACCGCACCGTCGCGCAGGTGCAAGTGCCAGTCGTCGGGTTTGGCCAGGGAAATCTGCATGTGCCCCATCATCCCGATGCAGGCAGCCCGTGAGCCCCGAGAGGGCCGTTGGTTCTTGACCGCGAAAGTGGATCGCAAGATGATAACACGCTTGAGCGCGGGTCCCGCGAGCCACGTTGGTGTTGACGAGGCCTTCATCCCCGTCAACGCGGAAGGATGCCTCGGTTCAAATGGCTCTTCCCCGGCGGTTTTTTCGTTCCTGCACGAAGAGGATGGCATGTCTGACGTCAACAAGGTGGTACTGGCCTATTCCGGCGGCCTGGATACTTCGGTGATCCTCAAGTGGCTGCAGGAGACCTACGAGTGCGAAATCGTTACGTTCACCGCCGATCTGGGTCAGGGTGACGAACTCGACCAGGCCCGGGCAAAGGCCGAGGCGCTGGGTGTCAGGCAGATCTATGTCGAAGACCTGAGAGATGAATTCGTCCGCGATTTCGTATTCCCGATGTTTCGTGCCAATGCTATCTATGAAGGGGAGTATTTGCTCGGTACCTCGATCGCCAGACCACTCATCATCAAGCGTCTGGTGGAAATCGCCAACGGGACCGGCGCCGACGCCATCGCTCATGGTGCAACCGGCAAGGGCAACGACCAGGTACGTTTCGAACTGGGAGCCAGTGCGCTTAAACCCGGGGCGCGGGTGATTGCTCCCTGGCGCGAGTGGGATCTGAATTCACGCGAGCGCCTGCTTGCCTATGCCGAGGCGCACGGTATCCACGTGGATCGCCAACATGGTGGCTCACCCTACTCGATGGACGCCAATCTGCTGCATATCTCCTACGAGGGCAGTGAGTTGGAGGACCCGTGGGCGGAGCCCAACGACGATATGTGGCTGTGGACCGTTTCTCCGGAACGTGCGCCCGACCAGCCTGCATATCTGGAACTGACATTTCGCACCGGCGATCCGGTGGCGCTGGACGGCGAGGCGATGAGCCCCGCCGCTCTGCTGGCCGCGCTGAACCGGATCGGTGGGCAACATGGTGTGGGCCGTATCGATATCGTCGAGAACCGTTATGTTGGCATGAAGGCGCGGGGCTGCTACGAGACGCCTGGCGGGACCATACTGCTGCGGGCCCACCGAGCCATCGAATCGATCACTCTGGATCGCGAGGCCGCCCATCTGAAGGACGAACTCATGCCGCGTTATGCCAGCACCATCTACAATGGTTACTGGTGGACCCCGGAGCGAAAGATGATGCAACAGCTGATCGATGCTTCGCAGGTGGTGGTCAACGGCGAGGTGAGACTCAAGCTGTTCAAGGGCAACGTGACGGTGGTGGGCAGAAAGTCCGCGGACTCGTTGTTCGACAAGAACATCGCCACTTTCGAAGATGATCAGGGCGCCTACGACCAGAGCGATGCCGAGGGTTTCATCAAGCTCAACGGTCTGCGTTTGCGGATTGCCGCCCTGCGCGGGCGCAGCTACCTTTAGTGCGTTATCTCACAAGGCTGGTAAAGGAGCAGGAACGTGCAGGGACGGTTGGTCTATGTAGCCGATGCGATGTGTTCATGGTGCTGGGGGTTCGCACCGGCGCTGGAGGCGCTCACGGCCCGACACCCCGAGCTGTCGCTGGAACTGATCCCGGGGGGGCTGAGACCGGGGCCTGCCGCACAGCCGTTGAACGATGCATTGCGTGGTTACCTGCGGCACACCTGGGCCGCGGTCCAGAAAGCCAGCGGTCAGCCTTTCGCGTGGTCTTTTCTGGATCGGGACGCGTTCGTCTACGACACGGAACCGGCTGCGCGTGCGCAGTTGGCGGTGCGTGCAGTCGCACCCCAGCAGGAATTCGCCTATTTCAAGGCGCTGCAAAGTGGGTTCTACGCACACGGCAGAGATATTACCCAGGTGGAGGTGCAGATCGAGCTGGCGCGGCAATGTGGCGTCGACGAATCTGCGCTGGCCACCGAGCTGCGAACCGCTGACCTGGGTCAGCGCACTGTCGCGCAGTATCGGAGGGTCAAATCGATGGGCGTGCGCGGATTTCCCACGCTGTTGCTGATGGAAGGCGATCGCCCCCGGCCTGTTTGCACGGGTTTCCTGACGGCGAATGATCTGCTCAGCCGATTCCAGACTCTGGCGCGCGCCTCTGCGTCGGGTGTTCCTGGCTGAGGACGGCGCTACAGAGTAGTCGTGTGCCGTAGCGGCTGCATCCATTCACTGCTGATTTGCAGTGGCTCAGTCGGTGTCTGCGGCGGTTCCCCCACGTCCTCGAAACTGACCATCAGCCGTCCGGGCAGCAGTGCCCGTATGCTTTCCGGGATGGTGAGCGTGTTGCCACCGCGCTCCGGCAGGACGCCCAGATTGATCGGCTCGCGGTTGCCGTTGGGTTGCAACCACAAATAGCACCGCTTGTTCCGGGGGACGTCCATCGCCGCAGCCGACTGGACAGACATTTCACCGAGTGTGTTCGGGGTATTGATGACCCACACGGCACGCTGCAGATTGTCCCGCAGCACGACCACGTAACCGGTCTGCAGCAGCGCTGCCGTTTGCGGCTCCGGCCACAACAACACTCCGGCGGTAAGAGCCAGCAGCAACGACAGCGACATCGCCAGCCGTCGCCAGAATGCAACACCATCCAGCAGGCCACGGTCGTCCTGTTCCGAGGGCAACGGCGTGATTCTGCTGTAGATCTTTTCCCAGGCACCCGGTGGTGGTGGGATACCCGGCGCATCCTCTGCCAGTATGTTGAGACGCAGCTTCCAGTCTTCCACCAGGTGCGCCAGGTCATCCCGGCGATCCAGCTCGGCCTCAAACCGCCACCGGGCCGGGCCGCTCAGGGTGCCGAGCACATACTCGGCTGCCAGCAGTTCGTTCAGATTTGCATCACTGTAGTTCATTTGCCACGTCCAGGCAGTCCTTGATCTTGATCAGACCTCTTCTCAGCCAGGATTTCACCGTCCCCAGGGGTTTTCCCAGGTGGCGGGCCAGTTCCTCATGCGTCAGTCCACGGTAGTAGGCCAGCACCACTGCCTGTAGCTGATCTTCGCCGAGCTGCTCCAGACAATGATGCAGTGCACGGTAACGCCGTTCATCGTCCACACCGCGGTCCGGGGCAGGTGAGTTTTCGTCTTCCAACCAGCGCAACTCATCATCACTCGCATCCCCCAGGGGGTTGCTCTTCCTGCGTCGAACAAGGTCTATCGCCCTGTTCCGCATGATGCTGCCCATCCATGTGATCGGGGACGCCCGGTCGGGTCTGTAGTCGCCGGCGTGATCCCAGATCCTGACATAGCCATCCTGCAGGACATCTCGGGCAAGTTGCTCTTCCCTCACTATACGCAGTACCAGCCCATACAGTTTCGCCGATGTGAATCGGTAGAGGCCTTCGAAGGCCTGTTGATCGTTGAGAGCGCAACGCGCGAGCAGATCGGTGAGCTGTTCCGGGGACGCCATGGGTACCTGTGCCTGGTCACTTTTTTGCTGGTCAGCTTCCGGAGCCCATCCGGTTGACTCCTGACATCGGGTCCTGAGACCTGTCCTGGAGTCAGTCGGGGGTTTACCCGGAAACCGCATCATACCGTGCCCTGCTTCCTGTGCGTCAACGGATTTGCCTGCATGCGGCGGGCTATCCACGATCGGAACGGCTCACCGGGGCTCGTCACGCTTGTCAGGGAAATCACAAAACCGCTTGACTGCGCATTGCCCGCACAGCGGGGCCCGGGCCTTGCAGGTGTAGCGGCCCAGCAGAATGAGCCAGTGGTGAGCATCTCTCAGATAGCTGGCCGGTATCACTTCCAGCAGGCCCCGCTCCACTGCCAACGGGGTCTTGCCTGGCGCCAGTCCGGTGCGATTGGCGACTCGGAAGATATGCGTGTCGACCGCCATGGTCGATTCGCCGAAGGCGGTGTTGAGCACCACATTCGCGGTCTTGCGACCGACTCCGGGCAGGGATTCCAGTGCCTCGCGCTGACGCGGTACCTTGCCATCAAATTTATCCAGCAACAGTTTGCAGGTGGCGATAATGTTTGCCGCTTTGCTGTTGAACAGGCCGATCGTCCGGATTGCATCGCGCAGCCTGGTTTCTCCCAAGGCCAGCATCGCCTGCGGCGTGTTCACGGTGGCAAACAGCTTGCCGGTAACCTTGTTAACACTGACGTCGGTCGCCTGCGCGGACAGAATGACGGCCACCAGAAGCTGAAACGGGTTGCGATATTGCAACTCCGTGCGCGGTGTTGGATTGTCGGTCGCGAGCTGATTGAAGAACGCATCGATGCTTTGTTTGTCCATGTGGGGCACTCTTTGGGCTGGTGCGATCCGGTTCA
>CBDVAK010000205.1:0-6496 GCA_965371945.1 uncultured Candidatus Competibacteraceae bacterium | reverse complement strand
ATGGCCAATCAGGATTGTCCGCAGTAGATCAGTCTGTTCTCGGACAGCCTCCTAGAACGCAGCTCGCCTTCCGGGTTTCTGTCCCGATGCCGAAGCGGGACGCCAGAGCGCGGTGGACTGGACGATGAACTATAATTGGGACTGGGGCGTTCTGATCCGTGAACCTTATCTGGAGTGGCTGGTCTCCGGGTTTGAATGGACCATAGCAGTCTCTCTGACCGCGTGGGTGCTGGCCTTTTCCCTTGGGTCGGTCATCGGCATTCTGCGCACGACCGATAGTGTGGTGCTACGCGGATTTGCGACAGGGTATGTCGAGCTGTTTCGCAATATTCCGCTGCTTGTGCAAATGTTCCTCTGGTATTTCGTGTTTCCCGAATTGCTCCCGCAGGACGCTGGAATGTGGGTCAAGCGCGAGCTGCCCATGCCCGAGTTTACGACAGCGGCTGTTTGCCTGGGCCTCTACACGGCTTCACGTGTCGCCGAACAGGTGCGCGCCGGCATCAATGCCATCGGTCTGGGACAACGCCATGCCGGCCTGGCAATGGGGCTCACGCCAGCGCAGGTTTATCGCTACGTTTTGTTGCCGGTCAGCTATCGCATCATCGTCCCGCCGCTCACCAGCGAGTTTCTCACGATCTTCAAGAATTCTTCTGTCGCACTCACGATCGGCCTGCTGGAGACCACGGCTCAGGCACGCCAGATCGAGGAATACACGTTCCAGGGATTTGAAGCGTTCACCGCAGCAACGGTACTCTATATCCTGATCACCTCCATCGTCATGTTGTTGATGCGGGTGGTGGAAGGACGAGTACGAATCCCCGGCATGATTTCCCTGGGGGCCAAATAAGATGTTTGCCTCGTTCGACACAAAGGTCATATTCGATAATCTGCACTTCCTGCTCGAGGGAATGCAGACCACCCTGCTCCTGACCGTCATCGCAATCTCGGGCGGTTTGCTGCTGGGCACCCTGCTCGCACTTGCCAGGCTCGCACCATTCAAACCACTGTCAATGATCGCCGCTACCTATGTAAATTTTTTCCGCTCCATGCCGCTGATTCTGGTGATCTTCTGGTTCTACTTTCTGGTGCCCCATATTCTCGGACGGCCAGTCGGCGGGTTTCAATCCGTCCTGGTCGCCTTTGTACTGTTCGAGGCCGCCTATTACTGTGAAATCATGAGGGCCGGTATTCAAAGCGTGCGCAGGGGTCAGGTTTCCGCCGGTCAGGCGCTTGGCCTTACCTACGCGCAGAACATGCGCTATGTGGTCCTGCCACAGGCATTTAGAAACATGGTTCCGATTCTCCTGACACAAGCCATCATACTGTTCCAGGACACCTCGCTTGTTTATGTAGTGGGGGTGAAAGATTTCCTGGTGAGTGCCGATCTCATTGCAAATCGTGAGAACCGGATTCTGGAGATGTTTACGACCGCGGCGTTGGTATATTTCGTAATCTGCCTGTCAGGATCAATCCTTATCAGACGCCTGCAAGGGAAATACGCGACGTGATCAAACTCAGGGATGTCAGTAAATGGTACGATGAATTTCGGGTCCTGGATAAGTGCACAACCGCGGTCGCCAAGGGTGAGGTCGTCGTTATTTGCGGCCCCTCGGGATCCGGCAAGTCGACGCTGATCAAGTGTATCAACGGCCTGGAACCATTCCAGAAGGGTGAGATCAGGGTAGATGACGTCTCGGTCGGTGACAAGGAAACCAATCTTCCCAAACTTAGATCACATATCGGCATGGTTTTTCAGAACTTCGAGCTGTTTCCTCACATTACGGTGTCGCAGAACATCAAGCTCGCCCAGATCAAGGTCCTGAACCGTAGTGATGAGGAAGCAGAGCAGAAAACCGTACAGCTGCTCAATCGGGTCGGTCTGGCTGACCAGGCGGCGAAATACCCAGCGCAACTCTCAGGAGGACAGCAGCAACGTGTTGCTATCGGCAGGGCGCTTGCCATGGACCCTATCGCCATGCTCTTCGATGAGCCGACATCCGCCCTCGATCCGGAGATGATCAATGAGGTTCTCGACGTTATGGTTGAACTGGCATCTGATGGTATGACCATGATGGTCGTGACCCACGAGATGGGCTTCGCCCGCCGGGTCGCCGACCGGGTTATCTTCATGGATGAGGGACGTATCGAGGAAGACTGCACGAAAGATGAATTCTTCGACACCGAACGCGGTGAACGAGCACAGGTTTTTCTCTCCAAGATCCTTCATCATTAACGGCTCACTGTGGGTGGTCATGCCTGCATCCCGATTTGCTTGACCTGCATCATTCATACACCCCGATTTCGAGCGTATCTTCGCGGCAACTCGGTCTTCGGCCACCTGAACCGGCCAACTCAAACAGGCTGTAGCACATGGAATGCATTCGTACAGACATCGTAATCGTCGGCGCCGGGGGCGCCGGTCTGCGCGCCGCGATTGCTCTTGCGGTTGAAAACCCGGACCTCGAAGTCGCGCTGGTCTCCAAGGTCTATCCGATGCGTAGCCATACCTGCGCGGCCGAAGGTGGCGCCGCCGGGGTCAAGCGCGATGATGATTCGCTCGAAATGCATTTCGATGACACCGTCAGTGGCGGCGACTGGTTATGTGATCAGGATGTGGTCGAGTATTTCGTCGAACAGGCCCCGCGTGAACTGGTACAACTGGAGCACTGGGGCTGCCCCTGGAGTCGGGACCAGGATGGCTCGGTGGCGGTGCGACCGTTCGGTGGCATGAAGAAAGAGCGTACCTGGTACGCTGCCGACAAGAGTGGATTCCATATCCTCCACACCCTGTTCCAGACCTCGCTGCAATTCCCGTCCATCAAGCGCTATGACGAGTATTTTGCCCTCGACCTACTGCATGAAGACGGTGGCTGCCGTGGCGTGGTAGCCATGGAAATGCGCAGCGGTCGCTTTTTTCATTTCAGCGCCAAGGCGGTGATTCTGGCCACCGGCGGTGCCGGCAGGATCTTCCCCTTCACCACCAACGGTGCAATCAAGACCGGTGACGGCATGGCCATGGCCTACCGCGCCGGGGTGCCGCTGAAGGACATGGAGTTCGTCCAGTACCACCCCACCGGTCTCCCCGGTACCGGCATCCTGCTCACCGAAGGCTGCCGCGGTGAAGGCGGCGTGCTGGTCAACAAGAACGGCCACCGCTACCTGCAGGACTACGGCATGGGTCCGGAGACGCCGCTGGGCGAGCCGGTATTCAAGACCATGGAACTCGGCCCACGCGACCGCCTCAGCCAGGCGTTCTGGCACGAGCAAAAGAAAGGCAACACGGTGGAGACAACATGGGGCGAGTGTGTGCTGCTGGACATGCGCCACCTGGGTGAACAGACCATCAACGAGCGCCTGCCACTGGTACGCGAACTGGCCCGATCCTATGTCGGCGTGGACCCGGTCACGGACCCGGTCCCGGTACGCCCCGTGGTGCACTACATGATGGGTGGTGTCGACACCAACATCGATGGCGAAACCAGCATGGCCGGTCTGTTCGCGGTCGGTGAGACCGCTTGCGGCAGCCTCAACGGGGCCAACCGGCTGGGCTCGAACTCACTGACCGAGCTGCTGGTTTTTGGCAAACGGGCGGCAGCCAATGCCGCCCGCTTTGTCAACGCGGACCGGACAGCTGCGGACGAATCCGCCTTGTCGGCACAAGCCGAAGCCATGGTGACCCGGGTGCGTGGCTTGCTGCAACGCAACGGCGGTGAGGAATCTCTTGCCGGTGTCCGCCGCGAAATGATGAATACACTGGAACAGGGTGCCGGTATCTACCGCGACGAGGAAGGTACCAAGGCAAGCTGCAACACGATCGCGGAACTGCAGACCCGGTCGGCGGCAATCGAAGTCCACGACAAGAGCAATGTGTTCAACACCGACCTGCAACAAATGCTCGAACTGCAGAACATGCTGGACGTGGCCGAGTGCGTGGCCGAAGCAGCCCATGCCCGCAAGGAGTCACGGGGCGCACACCAGCGGCTGGACCATGTCGACCGTGACGACGACAACTACCTGAAACATTCGCAGACCTGGCGACAACCCGGTGAACGCCCCAGAGTCGGCTGGCTGGATGTCAACATTACACGTTCACAGCCCGGCGTGCGTGACTATTCAGGGGGTAAGCAGGAATGAACGCCCGCACCATTGAACTGGAGGTCATGCGCTACGACCCGGAAAAGGATGAAGAGCCCTGGTTCCAGAGCTACAGCGTACCCTGCCAGGAGGATTGGGCCATCCTCGACGCACTCAACTACGTCAAGGAAAACATCGATACCACGTTGAGCTACCGCTGGTCGTGCCACATGATGGTCTGTGGCAGTTGCGGCATGATGGTCAACGGGGAACCCAGCCTGACCTGCAAGACCTTCATCCGTGACCTGCCAGACCAGGTGCGTGTTGAAGCACTGGAGAACTTTCCGATCGAACGCGACCTGGTGGTGGTGCTGGATGACGTGATGCAGAAGTTGCAGGAGGTGCAACCCTACATCATTCGTGAGGACGCCCCGCCCCCAGACGACCGCGAGTATCAACAGTCCCGGGGTGCCCTGGCGAAGTTCAAGCAATACACCATGTGCATCAACTGCATGTGCTGCTATGCCGCCTGCCCCCAGTATGGTCTCGACAGCAGCTTTATCGGCCCGGCCGCGCTGGCTCTGGGCCACCGTTACAACCTCGATTCCCGGGACCAGGGCAAGTCCCGACGACTGAATATCCTGGCGGATCATGAGGGCGTCTGGGAGTGTTCTTTCGTCGGCGCCTGCTCGGATGCCTGCCCCAAGGACGTCGACCCGGCCGCGGCCATTCAGCAGATGAAGATCGATGGCATGATGGAATGGTGGAAACAGAAGCTGGGATTGACGGGAGCGAAGTCATGAGCCGCCGCCCCTATGTCCGACCCATGTCCAAAACAAGCTGGTACCTTCGCAACAGCCGCTACAAGGTCTATATGCTGCGCGAACTGACCTGCCTGCTGGTGGGTTTCTATGCGTTCCTCACCATATTCGGACTCGCCGCGCTGGCATCATCGCCGCAGCAATGGCAGGAGTTTCTTGAATCGCAGCAAAATCCGGTGATGATCGTGGTCCATGGTCTGGCCCTGATATATTTCCTGGTGTACCAGACTTTCGCCTGGTTCGAACTGGCGCCCAAGGCCATGCCGGTTTATCTGGGTGAGAAGAAGCTCCCCGGCCGCGTCATCGTGATCGGCCACTACCTCGCCTGGGCGGTGGTCAGTGCCATCATTCTCGGACTGGCAGGAGTAATCTGACCATGGCAGTAGCAAACAAAGCCCTGGTGTGGGGTCTGTTCGCGGCCGGAGGAACCCTGACCGCTTTCATTTTCCCCGCCTTGATTGCCTTGTTCCTGCTGGTGGCGATCGGCAACACGCCGGAGGGTCTCCAGTATGAGAACATGCATGCGTTCGCAGCGAGCTGGCTTGGCAAAGCAATCCTGTTCACCGTGCTCTTTCTGTCGCTCTGGCACGCCGCGCATCGCCTGCGGGTTGTGTTTCACGACTTCGGGGTGAGGCAGGACCGACTGGTTGCCAACGCGGTTTACCTCATCGCCACAGTCGGTACTTTGCTGGCAGCCTACTATTTGTTCCGCCTATAGTCGGGATCAGGTCAGGCCGGCAAACAGACAACCACCTATGAATGAAGACTCAAGCTTGTTAGCGGACGGCTTTCCCGCCGGGGCGGAAGAGGACGCCGTCCTGGAAGCAGAACCCATCGTCTGCAGATCCGCTCCGTCCATTCCTGACTACCTGCGGGACACCTACTGGTGGGCTTATCTGAATCCGAAGTCTGTGTGGTTCTTCGAGCATGAGTGGATCGTCAACCTGATCCTGTGGGGCAACATGAACAGGCTCACCTGCGCGGTGCTGGAAGAAATGGACCTCCAGCCGCACAGCCGTGTGCTGCAGGTAGCCTGTGTCTACGGAGATTTCTCGAACAGACTTGCCTCTCATCTTGCGCAGACCCGATCGAGTCTCGACCTGGTGGATGTTGCGCCCATCCAGCTCGGCAATGCCGCCAACAAGCTGCGTCATCAGAACCGGGTCTCGTTTCACCACCAGGACTCCAGCGCCCTGAAGTTTGCCGACGCCAGCTTCGACCAGACGATCGTTTTTTTCCTGCTCCACGAGCAACCGGAACACATCCGTCGCATGACGATTGCGGAGGCTATCCGTGTGACGCGCCCGGGAGGCAGGTTGATTTTCGTCGACTACCACGGACCGCACCGCAGCAATCCGATGCGCTACATCATGACGCCCATCCTGTCCCTGCTGGAACCCTACGCGCTCGACCTCTGGCGCAAGGAACTGGCGGCCTTCATGCCGGCGGGTATCAAGACCGGGCAGATGCGCTCCAGATTCTATTTTGGGCGGTTGTATCAGAAACTAGTTCTGAGTCTCTGATTACTCACAGATTCTCTGTGCAGCAATCAGACCCGCTCGAATCAGGCTCCAAGCGGCAGCACGTAGTATCGCACCGCA
>CBDVAK010000204.1:0-6501 GCA_965371945.1 uncultured Candidatus Competibacteraceae bacterium | reverse complement strand
TCGATAAGCTGCCGCAGGAACACCAGGCGATCCTGTCCTACGCCTCCGAGGCCGCGTCCGCCGACATGGCCTGGAAGGCGATGGAGCGCTACTCGCAGGACTTGAAGGTCCTCAAGGAGGACTTCGGCGTCAACGTCTACCGCACGCCGGATGCGGTGATGGACGCTCAGCTCAAGGCCTGGGACATCATCGTCGAAAAGTTCAGCGCCGAAGATCCCTTCTTCAAGAAGGTCATCGAATCACAGATGGCTTGGGCGCAGCGACACGGTGCCTATGTGCATCTGAATTCGCCCAACTACGTGGGCGCCTACGAGCACTATTTCGGCAAGCTCTGAGGTCCACCACCGCGGTAGTGTCGACATTCCGGGAGGACGGCGCATCGCCGCCCTCCCGGTTGGTCGGCGCCTATAGCAGAGTCCCTATATGACCCGCGTCCTTCACTTCATAGACAGTCTCAGCGCCTGGGTGGGAAAGTCCTTCGCCTGGTGTATCGTCATCCTGACCTTTTCCACCCTGTACGAGGTTTTCGTGCGCTACGCGCTCAACGCGCCGACCACCTGGGCCTTCGACATGAGCGTGCAGATGTATGGCGCGTTGTTCATGATGGCAGGCGCCTACGCGCTGTCGCAGGATGCGCATGTGCGCGGTGATGTGGTCTACCGGCTGTTGCCCCGCCGCGTCCAGGCCGGCATCGACCTGTTGCTCTATATTATTTTCCTGGCGCCTGGCGCGATCGCATTGATCTTTTACGGCTACGGCTTTGCGGCGGACTCCTGGTTCTACAAGGAAGTGAGCTGGAGCAGCCCGGCACGAATCCAGATCTATTTTTTCAAGACCCTGATTCCGATCGGGGGGACGCTGCTACTGCTGCAGGGTTTCGCGGAATCCGTGCGCTGCGTCATCTGCATCCGTACCGGGCAATGGCCGCCACGTCTGCACGATGTACAAGAAACCGAAACCATGCTCATGCACGAGCAGGAAGATCTGCACGGCATCGAGTCGAAATCATGAGCGACCCGCAGCTTGCCATCCTGATGCTGGGCCTGTTCATCTTCATGGTGATGCTCGGCTTTCCGATCGCTTTCACGCTGATCGCGATGGGACTGGGTTTTGGCTACTACGCCTACTACGACCCACTGCGCATGGATTCGATATTCGACAACCGTATCTTCGATCTGTTCGTGCAAAACACCTTTTCGGTCATGTCCAACGACGTGTTGGTGGCGATACCGTTGTTTTTGTTCATGGGCTATATAGTCGAACGCGCCAATATCGTCAACCGGCTGTTTTTCAGTATTCAACTGGCCGCGCGAAATGTGCCTGGCTCGATGGCGGTGGCGGCACTGGCCACCTGCGCGGTGTTTGCGACCGCCACCGGGATCATTGGCGCAGTAGTGACCCTGATGGGGATGCTGGCCTTCCCGGCCATGCTCAAGGCCGGCTATGAGCACAAGTTTGCATCCGGCGTGATCTGTGCCGGTGGCTGCCTGGGAATTCTGATCCCGCCGTCGATCATGCTGATCGTGTACTCGGCGATTGCTGAACTATCACCCCTGAGGCTTTACGCAGCGGCCATGTTTCCAGGCCTGTTGCTGGCCAGCTTCTACATGATCTACGTGATCGGGCGGGCATCGTTGGATCCATCGATAGCCCCCAAACCCAAGGAAGAGGACATCCCGCCCTTGGGCCGGATCCTCTGGGAACTGCTGACCTCTTTCGTGCCACTGGCGGTATTGATCCTGAGCGTACTGGGCGCCATCCTGATGGGTCTGGCAACGCCGGCCGAAGCGGCCGGCGTGGGTGCTGCCGGTGGTTTGCTGCTGGCAACCATATATCGCGCGCTGACCTGGGAAAGATTGCGCGAAGCGGTTTTCCTGACCGCCAAAACTTCCGCGATGGTGTGCTGGCTGTTCGTGGGCTCCTGGACTTTTGCCTCGGTGTTTTCTTATTTGGGTGGCCACGACATCATCAGGGACTGGGTGCTGTCGATGGAACTCAGCTCGGTCGGATTTCTGATACTGGCCCAAGCGATCATCTTCCTGCTTGGCTGGCCGCTGGAATGGACCGAAATCATCATCATTTTCGTGCCCATCTTTCTGCCGATGCTGGAAACGTTCGATGTCGACCCCCTGTTCTTCGGCATGCTGGTAGCCCTCAATCTGCAGACCTCCTTTCTGACCCCGCCGATGGCAATGGCAGCCTACTATCTCAAGGGCGTGGCGCCGCCATACATACAGTTGATGGATATCTTTCGCGGCATCATGCCCTATCTGCTGATCGTGATCATGACCATGGTGCTGATGTACAACTTTCCGGGGATCGCTCTGTGGCTACCTGAATATTTGTTTGGCCCGGGCTAAGCGACCTCATGAGCAGTACCGAAAACACCACCAGCAGACACGGTGACACCCCGACGGCCACCGAGCTGGCGGCAGCGATCCACGACGGGCGCACCACGTCGGTAGCGCTGGTGCAGGCCTGCCTGGACCAGATTGCGGAACACGACGAGCGCATACAGGCCTGGGCCTATGTCGATCCGGAACTGGCCCTGGAGCAGGCTCGGGTGGCTGACCAGACCCGGCAACGAGGCTTGCCGCTGGGTCCCCTGCATGGGCTGCCGGTCGGGATCAAGGATATTTTCGATACCGCGGACATGCCGACCGAGAACGGTTCCGTGTTGTATGCCGGCCGGCGACCGACCGCGGACGCCACCGCGGTGGCCCTGTTGCGCGAAGCGGGTGCGATCATACTCGGCAAGACCGTGACCACCGAACTTGCGGTGTTCGAACCCGGTGCCACCCGCAATCCGCACGACCCGGCCTGTACACCCGGAGGCTCCTCCAGCGGCTCCGCGGCAGCAGTTGCCGCCGGCATGGTGCCGCTGACGCTGGGTACGCAAACCAACGGCTCGGTGATTCGCCCGGCATCATTCTGCGGGGTATTCGGCTATAAACCGACCCATGCAACGGTGTCCAGATACCGGGTGTTGCGACAGTCGCGACCGCTGGATACGGTCGGCGTGTTTGCGCGCACGCTGGCTGATCTGGCCCTGTTGGCCGACACCCTGATGGTGTTCGATTCGCGTGACCCGGACATGGCGCCCCGTGGCCGATCACAGGTTGCCGCCATCCTGGCGCAGGATCCACCGATGCCGCCACGCATCGCGTTCGTGCGCACACCGGTCTGGGACCAGGCCGAGCAATCCACCCGGGATGCGTTTCGGGAATTGACCGAGCACCTTGGTGAAACGGTAGAGATTCTCGACCTGCCGGCGATGTTCGAAGATGCCCACGAACTCCATCGTCAGATCATGGAAGCGGATCTGGCCCGTAGTTTCGCGAAACAGTACCACGACGGCGGTGACCAGCTCAGTGTGGGCCTGCGGGAGATGATCGAACGTGGTCAGCGCGTGCTTGCCACCGAGTACAACGAAGCGTTGGAGCGCATCACCGTATACAACACCCTGCTCGAGCGAATCATGCAGGACTACGATGCCATTCTGACACCGGCTACGCCGGGTGAGGCACCCGCCGGTCTGGACAGTACCGGTAGCCCGGTGTTCTGCACCATCTGGAGCCTTTGCGGTGTCCCCGCGCTCAGTCTGCCCATTATGACAGGCCCCAGAGGTATGCCGCTGGGAGCACAGTTGCTATCGATGCGCGGCGATGACGGGCGCTTATTCAGAACCGCACGCTGGCTGTTGGGTGCTCTGGAACAATGAGACCGGGAAAGGTGACGGGTGAGACATGGACAATCTGATTACCGGGGTGGTGGGTATCGTCTTGTTCCTGGCCTTCGTTTTTGGCCTGGCACAATCGATCGGCGCATTGCCATTCGCCGTCATTGTGTCGGTAGTAGCAGTAATGGCTCTGAGCGATCTGTGGCAATCCGTCAAACCGAAACCGCACCAGCACGATGTCACCAGGCGCGATCCCTGAGCCATCGGGAACCCGCTTCACCATGAGCCCCAAACCAGCGATCCTGGTCACCCGCGCCCTGCCGGCAGCCGTGGAGCAGCGCCTGCAGCGAGACTACAATGCCGTCCTCAACCCCGAGGACCGGCTGTACGGCCGCGAGGAGTTGCTCGCGCGGGCAGCGGATGTGGACGCCATCCTGCCCTGCCACACCGAGCGTTTCCCGGCCGAAGTCATCGACCAGCTGCCCGCCCGGGTGCGCATCATCGCCAATTTCTCGGTCGGCGTGGATCATGTCGACCTGCAGGCGGCCGAGGCTCGCGGCGTGGTGGTGACCAACACCCCCGATGTGTTGTCAGATGCTACTGCCGAGATCGCGATGCTACTGATGCTGGGAGCCGCGCGCCGCGCATCGGAAGGCGGGCAACTGGTGCGCTCGCGCCAGTGGCGCGACTGGAGCCCGGCCTTCATGGTTGGCAGACAGATCACCGGAAAGCGATTCGGTATCATCGGCATGGGCCGGGTCGGACAGGTGACAGCACGGCGGGCACGGGGTTTCGATATGGAACTGCACTATCATAACCGCCACCGGGTCGATCCGGCGGCTGAATCCGGTGCGCGTTATCATGCCAGTCTGGAGGCATTGCTACCCCATTGTGACGTGCTTTCCATACATTGCCCTGCCACACCCGACACTGCCGGGCTGCTCAACGCCGAGTGCA
Source organism: uncultured Candidatus Competibacteraceae bacterium (assembly GCA_965371945.1). GTDB lineage: Bacteria > Pseudomonadota > Gammaproteobacteria > Competibacterales > JAHEDQ01 > CBDVAK01. The sequence continues at coordinate 1,865 of CBDVAK010000204.1, read as the reverse complement.
TTGCCCTGTTGCCCGATGACGCCATCGTGGTCAACACAGCACGCGGCGGCGTGGTCGATGACGAAGCGTTGATCGCGGCGCTGAGGTCCGGAAAGCTCTGGGCAGCCGGTCTGGACGTCTACAACGGCGAACCGGACATTCATCCTGGTTACCGTGACCTGAACAATACCTTCCTGCTACCACATATCGGCAGCGCCACCCGTGAGACGCGTGATGCCATGGGCTTTCGTGCCCTCGACAATCTGGATGCCTTCTTTGCCGGGCGCGAACCAGGCGACCGGGTGGCCTGATCGCCTAATTCCCCGGGCGCGAGAACGGCTGGGAAAACATCGCCCATACCGAGCCACCCTCATCGGATATCGCAAAGTCGAGGCGAAATACCGCCCGAAACGCCATGAAGCGCAGGCCAACCCCGGCATCAATTTTCAGATCCTTGAAAAACAGGTCTGAGTTGTATTCAGGCCCGACCCTGCCAACCTCTACGAAGGGCACGACCTGCCACCAGTCAATGTCGAAATGCTTGATAATGGGCATATTGCGCAGTGGCTGGTAACTGGGTATCAGCCGTAGTTCAGCCGCATAGTAAACCGCAGACTTGTCCCGAAAGCGTCCGGACGGATAGGCACGCATACGGTCGAAACCACCGAGTTCCGAGCCGTAGCCGGGTGGCGGACGATTCTTAGCCACCTGCGGACTGGTAGGATCTGTTTCCCATGTAGGTGTGCTGGATGTCCAGAAATTCAGCGCCAGCACCTGTTGCTTGAACCAGTTCGATGTGCCCAGGTCGAAATACTTGGCCAGGTCCAGCTGGACATTGGTCCAGCTGTTGGAACTATCAAACCAGCCGAAGTCGCGACTTACCATCAGCTGCTGGCGACTCCCGAACGAGGGGTTGCGTGGAAAATCCGTATTGTCGTATTCGATCCAAAAATCCACACCGTTGGTCCTCGCATCGAGTTCATCCTCATCAACGGCGCTGTACTTGGACAGGTCGCGGTAAGTATAGAAAAACCGGCTGGCCAGCGTCGTCCGCCCGCTGGTCATTGGGTTCCATTCATGTCCGCCCACAGGACCACGATCCAGCAGACCTCTTTTCAGGTGATAGACCGAGATGGGATCATCCCTGGAATTGCCGATGGGCAAGGGATACCTCAGCGTGTATCTGAAAGTAACTTCGTTACTGGTACCCGATACAAAATCATTGGAATCGGAATCGTTCGACCCGGCTTTCGGTTGTAACGGGTCCAGATCCAGGTCCGCATAGAAACGCTGATCCGTGAAATGATCAACCAACAGAAACGCATCCCAGAAAAAGCGACTGTTGCCAAAGCGAAAATTATTCATCGACCCTGAGAGCAGTGCGGAATCATTCGATGTTGCGAACCCGGTACCGAAAATACTGGCCTGAGGCTGGATATTCCCGGACAGGAATCCTCCGACACCGAGGGCGGTACCCAGTGAATCCGTGGAAAAAATGTAAGGCAGCCAGCCCGAGCGCTCCTCGTCGATGCTCTGGCCTTCGTCGAGCGCCACGATTTGCGCCGCGGATTGCATGGAAAAACCGGCGAAGAGCGCTGCAACGCCCAGCACGATCAGATGCACAGGCCTGAAGGTTCTGCAGTCGCTCAGCATCGCGGTCCCCCGGTTCGTGTGCGAATGTGATTCAGTCTAATGCGGGCCTACCCGTCGATCCAGTCTGCATGTGCAGGGGGGGCATTATTCAGCCGACCATTGTCAACAACACGAACCTTTTTCCCGGATCAGGGAGAAAGCCGGGGGGGGGGGGGGGTGCCGGGGGGAGGTTGGGGGGCGCACCCCCCCCCAACAAAACAGGGGGGCTCACCCCCCCCCCGCCCGAGGGCCGG